>JAPPIB010000029.1 GCA_028820695.1 Acidiferrobacterales bacterium
TTATACCGGCAGGGCTTTTCTTGTTTTTGACTTGTCTAAAGAGATTTCAGGGTGTCTACTTCTTTAGGCTCGGTCATACCGGTAAATGTATCATACAGATAAATTAATCTTTCAGTATCACCTTGCTGTTTCAGGGTCAGAGCGGCACACATGGTTGCCCCCCCCCGCCAGACTCCGCACTCAACGAAGGAACCGGGTATATTCCACTGACTTATATAGCGTACCGCTTCGACAACAGCGTACAGACTGTCGTTTGGTATCATGGTGTAACCTATAGCCCTTTCCATTACAGTAGCAGCGTCTTCATCATAATTTTTGGGAAGTATTAAGAACGTTGCCCAAAGTAGCCAACTTACAAACCAATTGATTTGAGTAAACTTTTGGGGTTTTATGCTTATGTTGACAAGGCTGTTTTTGCAGGCTGTGTATTCTAAATTGAATGCGTAAAGCCAATTTAAAGGCAATATAACCCTCATTTCTTTCGAACAGGAAGTACCATGAGATACTTGAGCATGGTGAGAATCACTGCTCTTCGAAATTGGTGTAGCTAAGCTGACGAGCCGCAGTACCTATTGAATTCGAATAGCGGTTCGCTTGATGGTGCAGTAGAATGTGCCTGTAATCTTGAACTTGACTTCATCATCTTGAGGGTTTCGGCCATGTCTGAAAAACTCCTGAAATTGGTTTATGCTGAGCGGTAATCATTAAAGAACATGTCCCGGAAAAAATCGAATTCAAGCGAGGAAGAATGGAATCTGGATTTCAACTGGCTCTGGTATGCGCCTAACCTTTTTGACGAAGACCAGAATAGGGCGTTTCGGATGAAGGGTCGCTGTAGGTTCTGCTGGGGAAACTTGATTGGAAAAAAGGGTGAAGATCAAATTCCAACAGCTATTCGCTGCTGTGTATGCGGCATTCTTGTGGAAGGAGAAGATGCCCATCAAGAATACCAGACATTTTTCAATTCCGGTATAAAAAATGGATTGAATGAACTCTCTTTCGGACAGTTTCCGGACTATGGCGGGAAGGGAAAATTTATTGCCAAAGTGTTTCCTGGCATTGATCAATCAATTGGAGAAGCTGAATATCAACATACGGATGGTGCAAAATTGCTTTGTAGAAAGAGTTTCCCGATTGGGTCGCCCGCACTCTTGACACTACAGGCACAAGCGCTTGTATCTAGCATTGAAATTCCCAATAACCTTTTTCAGACTCTGAACATTCCCTTCATAGACCTGCAAAATGACGGAACCGCGCGAGTTGGGGATTCTGATGAACTTGATTCAGGTCCCACCACAATCCTGCGGGACCAGGCGATGCAAGCCTTAGGTTCGGTTATGCGCAATTCGATGGTCGGCGCATTCTCGTGTGAGTTGACGATGAAGGGAATCACCTTATCGTTATCAGGTACAGCGAAGAAAACACACGATCTTCATGACCTTTACCTTGATCTGCCGGACGAATCCAAAAGACGAATTGAGCGAGATCAGCCTGATGTAGCAGATGTGCTGGAACAGTCCCGAGAAATTTTCGGAAAATGGAGGTATTTTGAAAAAAATGTCAGCAGTAATTCACTCAAGCAGATGATTGACTATGAAAGATGTTTATCACTTGCAAGAATCGCCAGAATTTTACTGGACGAAGCGGAGATTGTGGGATTGAGTTATGGCGTTGAACTTTCAACTACGGGTTCAGTAAAGAAAGAAAACGAGCATACCAAACTGGAGAAATGTATTTCAATAAAACTCCGCATTCGTGGACAGGAGCGAACACCTATTGAGAAAGATAAAGAGGCTTTTAAAGGAGAAATTAAAGTTCGAAACTACTGCGGCACGGCTGACATCTCTAGAAAATTATGGTGGGAGTACTGACTGACACTCTTTTGGCAATCTCGTAATTGGACAGAACACTCTCCCGGCACTTCGAAATACTTCAAGCCCCAGTCTTCGACATTCAAAAGCATCAATCTGACAATCAAAATTCCTCCCGAATTCGCAATTAGACATCGGAATCGCGCACAATACCGCTGTACCAAAATGATCATCCAGCATAATTCTTGCCGCAAAGTTCAGTTACCGTTATCGGAGGCGAATTCGACAGCGAGGCGGTATTCTGCGGCGTTGGCCTACGCGCTGGCACTCGGACAATCCGCGAGTATTTGAGTCCACCCCAGACAAACCTTGTCAATTACGACCGGGAAACAGAGTATCGCAGCCGCGCACGTATATTTCAACTTTCGAACCGATAGTATGTTTCTTTGGTGATGATGGTGTCTCAGTCTCCGGCGAAGGCAGGAATTATTCAGACTCTTCCATGCTTTCGGCGTTTCTGGAGATCAAATTTTTGACACGAGACTTGATGTTTTCGAATGTCGTGTTCAAGTCTGATTTCGCAGTCGAAGTTAGCAGCCCGGTATGGCCTACTACGTCCCGAATCGGCTTGTAGCGAGTCGAATCTTTAAACAACGATGTGTTTTTCGAGCTGTGCTGATAATTCTCAGCTGCTTTCGACAAGTCTTCCAGGGTGAGGTAACTCAGATCATCGTTATCTTTTCTAATGTCAAAGCCGATGTTCGCTTTCTCTTTCGCCATTTTTTCCGACTTTCTCCACTTATTCACCTTGCTTTCTGCATCAGACTTAAGAGTAAGATCGAACTTGGAGATGTATTTTCGGACCAAATTCTCAGAAAGGAAACAGTGGACATATGACGGCAAATTGAATTCCGCCTCTCGTTGCAGATCATCAAGCCAATCGGCTACCTGGTCTTTTTCAGAGGCATCGGAGTCCGGCTCATATTCCTCTCGCACAGCAGAGTACAGATTTCTTGCTCTTCGTTCCTTCTTTGATTTTCTCTCTATATTTTCCTCGTCTCCTTCCTTGCCTCTTTCCAATCTCAGTCTGTCCCAATCGTCAATGATTCTGGGAATAGCATCTCGCTTTAGATAGTCCAAAAGCGATTGGAAGTCGCTGTCATTCTCCATTATGCCCTCGCGGCTACTTGTAAACGGATCGTTCTCGCTTCTGTCCATCTGATTGAAATGTATCTGCCCATATAGATAACTTTCAATGATTCTCTGAGTTGGAATGCGTCCGAGAATATTTTTCTCGCGAAGCCGGCCATTGACAAACAGATCAAGGGTCGCGCGCTCGCTGGTGCCTCGTATTTTCAAATGACTTGGTTTTTCAACGGTTGCTAGAAACCCTCGGATCTCAATGCTCGACTCAAGGCTAATTGCAGTGTTTTTCAAACTCTCAAGACCTGTCAAATATTCATCATCGTGTTGATTCAGCAACCACAGAAATTCCGTATTGTCCATCAAATCCTGTAGGTCGGAAATTGTCACCTTGCTCCCGTTCACGTGAATTGAAAAATCTTCGTCGATCAGCGAGAAACGGAAGCTCATGGCAATGATTTTCCTGATGTATTCAATTGTGTTCCGTATGCCATCCTTGGCATCCTGAAAGACAATGATGGTTCCTTGGTCATGACTGACCTTGAGATTAGCAATCAGTCCGTGGTCCAATTCTTCCAGCGGATACTCGTCCGGTTCCATATCTTTTGTGATCGCCTCGTCCAGTCCGGTGTTATCTATGACACCGCCAATATAGTCAGCACCGGAAGTTTTGGAGAAAACCGAGATTCTTCCAGCGCATGAAAGTAGAGCCAGCTTTCCGATTCCCTTTGAACCGATAAATGGTCTCGACTTGCCTGTGCGGAAGACACCGCCCGCGCGTTTCGAATACCCGATCTTGAGGAATTTCCCTTGAAAGTCTTCTCTGTCCATACCACAACCGTCGTCCTTGATGCTGAACACATCGTTTTCGCGGTTAATATCTATCCAGACATTCCTAGCATCTGCGTCCCAGGCGTTCGAGATCGCCTCTCCGAGGACGGTGATGAAATTGCGATAGAGGTTCCGTCCAAGATGATTGAGGACGCTGAGGGATATCGCGAATCGGAAATTCTCTTTAGGATGATCTGTCATCATGGATGGAATCAGTCTTTGCGTTGGCAATCAATTTCCCGATCTCCTCGCCAAGACGAACAGGAACGGCATTGCCAATCCACCGGCCAACCTCCGTGAACGAGGGCTTCTCTCCAGGCGGTAAAAATTCGTATTCGAATGGGAATGATTGCAGTATGGCGGCTTCCCTAAGGGAAATCGCCCTGTCCTGCTCCGGGTGCCCGAATCTGCCATTTCCGAAGCCATAACACTGCGTGGTGATGGTCGGTGATGGAGCATCCCAGGCCATGCGTCCGTAGACACTGGAATAAGTCTTTCCAGAACTTCGCCTGTGACATGCAGCCTGCAATTCTTCCGGCCAGTCCCGCCAAGTACCTCCAGGCTTTGATGCCTGAATGCGGGATTTGTTTAATTTTGTCAATGAAGCCGAAGCGTGCAGAACATCTTCAGCATGAGTCTGTCCGGCTTTGATGCTATCAATCCCGTCAATAGATTGACGAACAGTTTTCACTTCAGCCCCGTCTGGCAACAAAGAACCAGGCGCGGTATGTTTCGAAGCAACCAAAACCAGCCTGCGGCGTTTCTGAGGAATGCTGAATTCTTCACACTTTGCGATGGACCAGTCGATATAGTATCCCGCGTTCGACAGTATTTCACAAAACTCGCTGAAAACACTTCCGTTTTTATAATTAACTAATGCCGGAACATTTTCCATAGTCACGAAATCAGATTGAACTAAGGCAGCCAATTGTGCAAAGTTCTTCACTAGATTCCACTTCGGGTCTTCATCATATCGACGCTTGTATGCCGAAAAAGGTTGGCACGGAGCGCATCCTGCAAGGACGGAAGGACGCACTCCGGTGTAGTGAGCCTTGATTTCGTGGGGTGTCAGTTTTGCTACATCGCGGGCGAAAAACTTGGCTCTGTTATTCTTTTCGAATGCGAATTTGCATCGGGCATCTATATCGTATCCCGCAAGGACATTGAAGCCGGAGCGCAGCAATCCGTGGCTAAGCCCTCCGATTCCACAGAACAGATCAACGACCTCTCCAACTGAGTCAGAAGTGTGATGCATATTTCACGACGGTTTGCTGCAAACTTCGTTTATTTGGACATTATACAGATCAATTAATTGATGTTTGAACCGATTGACTTAAGCAAATTTCTGGACTTCATCTCGGAGAGAATCTGCTTTGCGACCGCCGTGCTGGCCTTGCGACTGAACCCAGTCATTTCGGTAGGGGGTTTTTGCCTTATATCCATACCAAACACATTCGATTTATCTTCCATCAGCAACTTCAATCCAGAACGCTTTAAGACAACCGCATCATGTGCGTCCTTGATATGTCCTGAATCCGCCATTTCAGGCGTTCCGTAGACAATCCCCACATTTGATACTACAAACAAAGTGGCTGTGTTCCATATTCTTGCTCCCCCACCTTGCTTGTTCATCAACCTTATGTCAGATGCTCCGCCAGTGAAAGTTCCTTTAACAGAAAGTTTCTTGTCATTCGGCAGCAAAATGTCACCTGACTTTGCTTGATCTCCATAAAGAGTACAGTCCAATCCGACCGACCGAAGTAATGCGTACGTGAATACTTCAACTGCACCACCAACCACAAAGCGATTTTCGTAGATTGTCGTGTTGTATCGTTCAACAAGAATTGATATTGCATTTTCGTATTCAGATTTTGAATCTGCTGAACAGTCACTCTTCAACCGTTCAAACGCTCGCCTTTCTGCGTAGTATGTTGTGCTGATGTTCGTCGCCTTGCGACGAGGCGGGTTAGATCGGAACAAATTGCTCATGCCGTAGCAGCGATCTTATCGAATTTGGGGAGAAGATTGAATTTTCTCTCTTTTGGCGGAGAAGCGATCCTTTGTTCAGACAATTTCAGGTATTCGACTTCAATATCGTAGCCCACACAACGCCGGTCATGTTTCAAGGCAACCAGAGCCGTTTGGCCGCTGCCAAGGAATGGATCAAGAATTTCATCATTCTCCTGCGAATACAACAGCAATAGCCGTCTTACTATTTCCTGCGGATAAGGGCAAGGATGATCAATGGTTCGCGGAGGGACCGGTGCGATGTGCCATATGTTGTTCGCAATATCGCGCTTGAACAACTCGTCAATGTCAAGTGCCTTTTTCAATCCCCTCCGCGGTTCGCCTGACTTTCTGAATACCAAAATGTACTCGGTCATGATGTTCGGATAGTAATAGCCTGGACGCGGTTTTTGAATGAAGCTACCAGCACGTTTTACGCCGCCAGTCACCTTGTTCCAAATAATGTCTTGATGAAACTCCCACCCGATGTCAATCATTCTTTGGGTAATCTGCATGGGTATTGGAAAATGCTTTCCCTTATGCAATATTGTGCCGATCACTATCGAACAGAACCCGCCTTCGACTGTTACGCGCAAAACATTCTTGAATACTTTTTCTATGTTGTTCAGATATTCATTGAATGATTTACCGAAACTCGAGTACTCTCGATTTCTGTGCCAAGCGTCGGAGCCTTCTGCCGAATGAACATCGTAATCAATGGCATTCCAATATGGCGGCGATGTTATTGTCAGCGCGATTGATTTGTCAGCGCACTGCTGCATTTTCAAAGCGGATTGATGGTAGAACCTGTATCCAGGGCCTTCGTAAATTCCTCTTCGCTTCTTGCGATTGGAAACTACAGCCTTGCCCAAGTCCTCTGCAACTATCGTCTTCTCCAAGACTTTCATTTAATCAACTCCTCAAATCGAAGTTCTTTTCCAATCATTCCTCTTGCGATGACTGACATAGCATCGAAAGTGTTCATCTTCCGAACCGAATGCCGCGCGGAAAATTCATTCACATAGCGATGCAGATGTTTCGGACTCATGTAATGGTGAGTTCCATAGTATCCCCTCTTTAGAAGAGCCCAGAATGATTCTACCCCGTTTATATGCGCTTGTTCTCGGACGTATTCACCAACCAAATGCTTGACAGTTTCGTGTTCGAAATCAAGCCCCTCATAACTCCTGTGATCGTCGGTATAGACTATTGACCCGGGTTCAACACTTTCAGATATGAAGTCTTGCAATTCCTTTTTGCTTGTCGATTTCACAACCTTGGCTGCGATTTTATTCTTGTCCCGATTCCTCACTGCAACTACAGCAGTCTTGCCGACTGCGCCTCGACCCATGTTGGATTTTTTGTGCTTGTGTTTGTTCTTCTCCTTTCCACCGAAATATGCCTCATCCACTTCGAAAATGCCTGACATTGGGCAACCCTCTGTCTCCCACGCTTTTCTCAGGCGATGGCCAAGATACCAAGCGGATGTCTGGGATGTGCCAACATCACTGGCTAGTTTGGTTGACGCAGTTCCCTTTACTCCGACTGTCGCAATATAAACTGCAAGCATCCACTGCTGATAGCCAAGATTGCTATGTGCCATGACGGTGTTGTATCTGACGCTGAAACGTTTTCTGCAATCCTTGCACCGATAAGGCATTTTCTGACTTGTGTCAGAAATCCTAACGCTATCGCAATGCGGACAACGCTTAGTGTCTCCCCACCGCCACTGCTCAAACTGCTTGCGAGCGGTCTCGTCATCAGGAAACATCCTGAAAAACTGACTCATGCTGATTTTTTCTTTGCTGCTAGTCATGGCTGATTTCCAATTTATCAATAGTATGATTGTAAAACAGTGTGGATAAGAAATCAACTTCTATGGGCAACATTCTTAATACTTCCCTAATTTTTCCTTATTCTTTTAACACGACGTTGGCGTTTTTTGGCTTTTCGATATTCTTTCAGCATAATGGTAAAGAATGGGATGCGTTGGCAGGAATCGTATGGTTAGTTGTATAACGGCGAATTATATAATTTCAATCGGTTCACTCATATTGTAGGATTATTCCCTTTATTTGATGTGAGTCAGCACGTTAGATAAGAGCCTACAAAATTGATAACCTGAAACTGCCTGATTAAAATTCCGAAGAAAAACAATGACAGGTACACAGAGACAGACTTGTAGACGGAGCATCCATTGAGTGGAATAGGGAATGTAACAAGTTTGAACTGCCGTGAATCATCGTCAACTGCAGTACTTGCTGACGGTTACCGAGGTATAGAAGTGACCACGGTCAGTTCGGAAAGAGGGTGCAGAGTGCATCCGGAGTAGTTGGCTTGGATTTTCTTATGAACAAAACGATTATCTTCAATGAAGTAAACAAAATTTTCGACGAGATGCGGTTTTACACTTTCTAGAGTTGTCAGTATGGTTTGGTCGCTGTGGTGACCATCATCCATGACAAGGTGAATTTTATCCTCGCCCAATGTTTCCTTTAGATAATCTGCCGAGTACACAAACTGATCGTACTCAAAGAGTTCGGGTGAATTTTTTGCTGAAAGCGCCGCGCTGGAGCAGATCATCCATATTCTTTTCGATATTGGAAAGGTCCACATCAAATCCGATGCAACGGGCATTGGGAAAGAGGTCACACCAAATTGCAAGACCGGTGCCTTTCAGTATGCCGAACTCACAGATCACAAAACGCCGGTCACGGTCCTTCACATAGGGTTTGAGAAACTCTGCATAATGAACCGCATATCCGTGATGTAACATCCTGTCCCCACCGATAGCTGGATTCAACCGCGGGTTATAGAGACTTCTGCGATCATGCGGGCTCAACTTTTCCCGAACAACGTTTAATGAAATCCCTCCATATTTAATTTCGGTACCAATCAGCCAATCTGCTGTTCCTGGACTTGCACCTGATAAGCGAGCGATATATCGCTGTTCTTCCAATTTCAAATAGTTCAGTTCAGCTGCTTTTTTGTCCTTGTCTATCCCACTTCGCCTGTGTCTCAAGTCGCGTTCCCAAATCTTGTAATTTTTGTACCACCGCATATTCTTGAATAACCTGAAAGTCCAGTTTTTCCAAGCGAATTCCAAATTGCGTTTCCAAAAATTGTAGATGTTTCCAAGAGACATTTTCGATTGCCCGATAGCCCACTTTTTTCGTTGACGTCTATTGTATTCGTCTCGTTTACTTCCGATTGTTGATTTCAAATACCAAATTCTCTTTTTCCATTTCTTTTTTCGTTTATTCGACTTGTCGAACGACCGAGAATGATAGGATCGGGTATGTTCTCGGGTAACTTCCGGATTCTGATTGAATACCCCCCTGCCTCCTGAGAGATCGTTTATTTCAGACTTAAAGTCATTCTGATGGAAAACTACAGCTGGAGATAATGTGTATGTGCGAAGCTCGGTCAGCCAAGGAGCATGCAGTACGTCATCAATTGTGAAGTCCCGAAATTTCGGAAATCGCTCGATCACATGCTGCATTGCTTGGCGGGTGATAACGTAACCGAAAGCACCTGTATCTTGATATTTGACTATACCAAGACTAAATCCGCCATCCAATTCAATCAATGGCTTGAACGGCTTCTTGCCAAAGCTTTTGAATAGGAATACCACATCAAATCGATCTCTGCTTGATTCGAGTGTCCTGAACGCGTCGTTGATGTTTTCACTTATCGTTACATCATCTTCAAAAACAGCGACAGTATCCACACTTTCGTTTTCGAGACAACGCTTCCACACGGTTTGATGACTGACCCAGCATGCGAACAAACCTGGAACCGCGTGGTGACTCCAATTTATCGATTTGCTTTGTGGATCTGCAAGCTCATTGTAATCATACTGGGTTAGACTCAATTTGTCTTTCGCAGTTGAAAATTCAAACTCGATTCCGTGGGCATTGAACTCCCGTACTATGTGCTCGCGCCTGTTTACGGATCGCTCAAGATTGATGACGTAAGACTTCCACATAAACAACTTGAGATTAAATCTCCTACATTCCAACGGATAGTGTCGCCGCGTTTACAGTGACCCAAACGTGTTTGAACATGCAACTTCGTCTTGATAAACTCAAGATGGAGAGTAGTATACTGAAACCGATTGTAACTTCTGTTTAAGAAAAACCACAATGGCTACTACCGAATGCTCAAGTCGATTATTGGAACGACAAGACTTAGATGTTGTGGAAGTCTTTCTCCTTGGCAGTTGGATTGTGTCTTGCCATCCTAAATCGTTGGACACGAATACACCAATTTTGTGTTAGTCTTTTGCCGCTTCATCATGCCACAGAATCCAATGTTCCGGTCGGCCCGATTGGCGGAAAATGATCACCTCCCACCACTTCATCAAGCTTCTTCTTCGCAGCCTTCGCCCATCCTTGCCAACTCGGTATCCCGACCGCCAATCCATCAACATACACCTCACTCGGTACCAATACATCACCGCCGCCTAAAGGTTTCAATGCCCAGTGCGGCCGAGTCTCGTTGTACCGCACCCTGAACTCCTCCAGACACCGCCTGGCAGCACCCGGATTCTCATACCAGCACCAGTACACCTCCTCAGTCCTCAACGTCTGATGAACTCGCTCCAGCAATCCCAACTGTGTCGGGGTCCGATACGCAATCCGTACATAATTGAACCGACCCTTGACATGGAACCGAAATGACCGGGACATGAAACTCGGCCCGTTGTCCGATTCCAGCGTCGGCAGCCTCTCCAGTGATCCATGAATCCGCACAGCTTCCCGGCAAGCCATATCCAACGCCGACTGTAAATCAGATGCCGTATGACTGCCACTGAATCGGCACGCCAGCAAGTAACGTGAAAAATAGTCTATCACCGTCACCGCATACCACCACCCGAAGCCCGGTACATGCACCCACGTGATGTCAGTCTGCCATAACCCGTTGGGCCTGAGTGGCAACAGCTCAAACAGCTTGGTTGCCTGATATGACTCGACTTCCCGAATAATGCGACACTGCCATAACCTGGCATCACGCATCACCCGATGCATCACCCGATGCATCACCTTATCGGATACCTTGAGCCCAGCGCGGCGGCAAACCACTGCAATGCGCTTGTAGCCCACCACGGATATAGATTCGCACACCGCCCCATCGCCATGCGAATCTGTGGATCGATCGGCACCGCCGGACGGCCGCGCTGTCCATACTTCGGTCTCGAATACCACGACGAGCGACTGATGCCCAACTGCTTCAGTACCTCCATCATGCTGTTAATTCCAACATTAATCCGTGCTCAAAGCCAGGTTTTGTCCCGAACTGATCCGGAACATTTGTTAGTGTTTTCCGGTATAAACTGCGACAACACACATCAGGTTGGATTTGACCAAGCACGTGCTTGCACTGAGATAAACAGCAACATGCGATTGGTACGTTAGCTCATACAGACGCTGGATCATGTCTGGGGTATTTCGCGGTATGAATGCATCCAATATCTCCTGTGTGGCGATGAGGGACCATGGCGATATTCATTATTTAGGTCGCAAGTTCCAAGAGATAGGTGTTTTTTTTGTGGCTGTCGTTATCGCAGTGGGTAAGACTTTGTGTGCTGAATAACGAGATAGATGTCAGCATTTCAGTAAGAGTTGCGTAGAGTCACCGGTACGCTCAGATTTTGGCCTGAAGGTGCTAACGATGATCTTTTTCTTGCGGCCAAAATCCTGGTACTGCGACAGTGATAATTATACTGGGCAGGCTAAAATAAACCCACTAATTCAACTATCTATCTTCCTGATACAGCGGATAGTTACCACAAATTCGCGTCGACTGTCCCTCATTTGCAACTTCAGAAATGTTAATTTATACTTCTTACCATGAAGTCTTACGTCATCAATCTTGAGCGATCCGTAGACAGGCGCGAGCACATAGTACGGGAGTTCAATGCCCACGGAATCGAGTTTGAATTTTCAACTGCGAAAGACAAATTGAGTCTAACCCAGTATGATTACAATGAGCTTGCAGATCCACAAAGCAAATCGATAAATTGGAGTCACCACGCGGTTCCAGGTTTGTTCGCATGCTGGGTCAGTCATCAAACCGTGTGGAAGCGTTGTCTCGAAAACGAAAGTGTGGATACTGTCGCTGTTTTTGAAGATGATGTAACGATAAGTGAAAACATCAACGACGCGTTCAGGACACTCGAATCAAGCAGAGATCGATTTGATGTGGTATTCCTATTCAAAAGCTTTGGCAAGAAGCCGTTCAAGCCATTGATTGAATTGGATGGCGGATTTAGTCTTGGTATAGTCAAATATCAAGATACAGGTGCTTTCGGTTACGTTATCACCCGCCAAGCAATGCAGCATGTGATCGAGCGATTTCCAAAATTTCGAAACTTCGCAATTGATGACCTGCTACATGCTCCTTGGCTGACCGAGCTTCGCACATTCACATTATCTCCAGCTGTAGTTTTCCATCAGACTAACTTTAAGTCTGAAAGAACAGACCTCTCAGGCGGGGGGGATATTCAATCAGAATCCGGAAGTTACTCGAGAAAATACCCGAACCTATCATTCTCGGTCATTCGACAAGTTGAACAGAAGACAAAAGAGTTGGAAAAAGAGAATTTGGTATTTGAAATCAACAATCGGAGGTCAATGATTTACAGCAAGTAGTTATCATGGAGACTAATACCGGGAAAATTTTGCGTAGAGGTTATGATAGGGACCATGATAGTATGAGCAAGAATCGAGCAAATGTCGAGACGAAATTGCATTTGGCTTTCGTCATTGATGATATGGAGGGGGGGGGTGCGGAAGCATTTGTACTAAATTTAATTGAGTCGCTACTCGCAAAGTGCTACAAAATTGATCTCGTCTTATTCTATTACCGGGGATTTAGATTATCGCAGATACCTGACGGGGTTAACCTTATTGTTCTTGACCGCCACTTCAATCCAAACGTATCGCCAAGTTCGAAACTAGCGGAGAATATTCACCAAGTTCAAGGTCCTACCGGTTTCTGGAAAATCAGCAAAGCGTGGTTTGGATATTTTCGAGCACTGCATATCGAGAAGAATGACTGATTGCCGCCCAGGCGACGGGACTTTCGATTCGTGTGTTCGATTAGTGAATATCTCATGACAGATCAGCCTGACCTGATTTGGGCGCACTCAGACACTTGCGTATTCTCGAGTTTACTGGGTAGGAAGAAAGTTTCCGCAAAAGTTCCGATTGCATTTTCGATTCATAATGAGCCGTCATATGGAGGGAAGAAAAGACCGTATTTGAACTATCTGACTCGTGAATGTGATGGTATCCATGCAGTCTCAAAGAATGTAGCCCTGTCTTTTCTCAATCAAGTTACTGGAACGACAGCCGTAGAGAGGAAAATTTTCCCAATCTACAATCCCTTTGACACAGCCCGAATCCTATCACTTGCAAAATTGTCGACCGCTCATGAATGGTTGGAATTAGGTAAATTTTTCGGCGAATCCCCCAAAGTCGTGGTCGCGGCAGGTCACTTGAGTAGCAAAAAAAATTTTGAGCTATTAGTCAAGGCATTTCCCCGTGTTTTGCAATCGGTGGATGCGAAACTCATAATTCTTGGTGAGGGGAAAGAACGAGAATCGCTCGAATACCTGATACAGGAACTGCAGATTGGCCATGCTGTTTCTATGCCGGGATGGGTTGAAAACCCCTACTCGTATATGGCCAAAGCACACCTATTTGTTATGTCGTCATGTACTGAAGGATTTGGCAGGGTTTTGGTTGAGGCACTGATTTGTGGTTGCCCGATTGTTAGTACTGATTGTCCAAGCGGTCCGCGGGAAGTTCTGGAGAATGGGCAATGGGGGCGGCTGGTTCCAATTGATAATGAAGTGGCACTGGCAAATGCCATTATTGAGTCTCTGAACGAGGACGTAAATTACAGTGCGCTGAGAAAGCGTGGTATGTCCTTTGATACCGGATCACTAATCCGCTGTTACGAGGCGATCATTCTCGATACAGTCAATAAATATCGAACAAAGCTATTGAGTTAACTTGAGGACCTTATGAACTACTCCACCGTCATTGACTACAATCTGATCGGTTCTCAGTAGCCTAGCACTGAGAACTTCATACTAAACTCGCAGTTTGCGTCAAGCCGTTGACAATCATCCTGTTTTATTTTCGAACACGTCGGTCGGGATGTTGCCAATCGGTAATACGACAACACTCGAGCTACCGGATTCAAGCATATCAAATCAGCAAAACCGAATCGCAGTTTCGGCTTATTTCATCGACAGGCGCGGTGACCGAATCGCAGGAATAATGATCGTTACACAGGTCTTCACCGAAGCGGAGAGAGGCAGATATCGGGTAGTATAAAGCTTGACGGGGGTTTTAGCACTGACGCTGTGCCGCGCGACCGCAAAATAGATTGGGTGGTGTATACAGGTGTTGCCGTGTGCGCATGGACCCACCTCGGGCAATCAAGGCAAGTGCCTATCAACTGGCCCGCATCATCTGTTCGTCGGTGACGGGTAAGCAACAGTTCAAAGAACAATTGCTGATTCATTCAGAGGAATACAGCAAATTCATAAAAAAGCAACGGATAATCCAACAGGCAGAAAGGCTTGGACTACGCCTTGTGGAAGATGACGCTGACGTTGTTGTGCCAAAACAAACGATAGTATGATTATGGTTGATGGCTCTGGGTGCGAACTTTAAGGTTTGTTTCCAAAAGACGAAATCTTTCCTGCGGGCGGATGACAACAGCAAACTCTATAATGCACCGCTAGAATTTACGTTTGGAAGCCGAGGCTTCGTATGAAGTGTGTAGTCATCAATCTGGAGCGAGCACATGACCGCCGCGAACGAATTGCCCACCAGTTCAATACTCTAGGTATTGAATTTGAATTCTTTATCGGGATAGACGGGCATCAATTGCCTGACGAAGAGTATTTTCATTTCGGAGACCAGCACTCCGGTCTGATCAACTGGAAGCATCCGAATGTGCCAGGTATGCTAGGTGCTTGGACCAGTCACACTCAGGTATGGCGAAACGCACTGAGTGTGGGGTTGGATATGGTTGCTGTGTTCGAAGATGACGTCACACTCGCACCGAAAGTCGGGCAAGTTTTAACTGCCGTCGAGGTTGCTGTAGAAAATGGGTTGATGTTTGATATTGTTTTTATGGATAACCGCCGGCCTTATCGGTCGTTCGTGTCAATTGCCGACATTGATCACGAGTTTTCCATCGGTCTGATTAGGCATGGCAATATAGGAGCGAGTGGTTACATCATCACCCGAACTGCCATGCAACAATTACTGAAAAAGTTCCCTCGTATGCCCGTCGCGGTCGATCAATTGATGCATGCAGGTTGGAAAAGCGGTCTTCAAACATTTACGTTGAGCCCCCAAATTGTTTTTCATGGGTTAAGGTTTGTTGATCACGGGTCGTACGTTTGTTCGCCCATTAGAATGAAACGTACGTGGAGACAGAAATTTCTCTATTTTTTCGAGTTCAGCGTCCCCAAACGAGTGTCGTTTTACCGGCGTGCAAACGGGTTCAAACATACCTGACCACTAATTTCTCGTTAACAGAGCTACTGGAAAGTGGATCAAAAACGCTGAACATGACTGTATTTTCGTCTAAAACATATAGAGATGGCGACTACCCGATTAAGGCAATCGTAATAATCGTTGTTACTTCGAGTCTGTAATTCTCCTTTAGGAAAATGGTTAGCTCATGTCCGATGGTTCCGTTACTGTAGTATCTGTTTCCTATAACTCTGCAATCCCTTTGCAAGGGATGCTGTGTACAATACCAAAGGGGACGCCTGTTATAGTCGTTGACAATGCCAGCGAAGATGATTCAGTAGAGGTTGCCAAGAGATCGGGTGCCACGGTCATCGTCAACGAACAGAACGTTGGATTTGGCAACGCTTGTAACATTGGTGCCCGTGCAGCACAATCCGAATATCTGTTCTTTCTCAATCCGGATACAGAGCTGGAACCAGATACGATCGACTCACTGCTTCTCGCAACCGAAAGATATCCCTTCGCAAGCGCACTTTCACCTGTTCTCCTAAGTCAGTCCCGTGTTCCCACACTTATGCACAAGAGTATTCTTGTACCTGAGAAGCGATGGTTACCTAAAGAATTGCCAGATTCCGACTTTGAAGTGCCAGCGATTTCAGGAGCGGCCATTTTTATTTCGAGACGCAAGTTCAACGAAGTAGGTGAATTCGACAAGAATATCTTTTATTACCATGAAGACGATGACCTTTGTCTTCGATTGAGAAGGCAATTTGGACCGATCATGATCGTTCATTCTGCCCACTTGATGCACTTGGGTAGTCAATCCGTTTCCACGAATTCACAGCTTGGCGGCTTTAAGTGTTTTCATTTTCATAAGTCAAGGATGTACGTCGTCCGGAAGCACGGGGTACCTTTTCCAGTAAAAAGAAAAATCTACGAGCTCAGTCTGAATTTTCTGCTGTCATGTCTGTTTTTTCGCCGCAAATATCAGATCAAGTATTACTACAGTTTGCTTGGTATGCTCAGCGTTGAAGGTAAAGAAAAGTATAAGATGATCGACTTTGTGTTATCGAGAATGGCACGAGCGTACAAAGTTGATTCGTTGTACCAGCTCGATTGAGTCTGCGTATTCGGAAGTCTCTTCAGCCGCTACGCTGCTTGAGAATATTCGATGCGAATCGAAACGGCAACCAAAAATCTCAATTGATTACGAAAGCTTCAAACCGCTGTAATCGAGAAAGTCTAAGCATGAATCAAAGTTGTTATAGCCTCTTTCCTAACCTTGTGTATTTTCCGGAATTTGCACATTGTTCCGTACCGCGGCGATACTGCCAAGGATGTCTCCAATTCCTGTGGAAAATCTGCACCGGTGAGGTGAATCTACCCAACGTCGCCAGCAAGGATTGCGTCTCCGAATGTGGAGTGCCGGTTGGCAACCGGAAGCTAAGAGACAATCGCGATCGACGCTCGTATATAGCGTTCATCCATCAGTTCGATCGGCCGATTTTTCTATCCTCGTTTATGGGAAGGACGAAACGTGGGATGATTACCAAAACGCAACTTTTCTATAAGAAGTATTGGTGATGGCAAATCATCATACGCACTGGATTCCGGTGCACACTACCGGGGTGCGAACGATGCAGGCTCCCAGTGCGACTAGATCTTTCGAAAACGGTTGCGACGTAAAAGGCTTGATTTGAATTCATCGACCACTTCATGAAAAAGGTTCTCATAGTCTTGAATCATGGCATCTATATCAAAACTCTTTCCGCGGGCTTGTAGTGCGCTACGGTCAGTTTCCGTATTCAGGGATTCCAAAATCGCGGACACAAGTGCATCCTGATCGTTAACCGGTGTAAGTCGGCCCCATTTCCCACCTTCCAAAATTTCTCCCGGACCGCTCGGGCAATCTGTACTCACTACTGGACAACCGCATATCACCGCTTCAGCTGTCCCTCGGTGAAAACCTTCAATACGAGAAGTATGAAACAAAAAGATGGTCTACGCGTCAAAACTTTTGCTGAGCTGTCTTGAACTTGAACCATCGACGTTTCAGTTTGTTGTTCATCGACATTCGTGAGTTCACAAATGATAGTTGTGAATGAAGAAAATCAGTTATACATGGGACCGTATGGGACAATTGTGAATTCTTGAGCAGGAAGTTTTGTCTCATGTATTCGGAGCGTTAGTTGTGACTGTTATAATTCCTCCCTAAACAAGTCGCAGGGCCTGACCAAGACAATAGCGTCCCGCCGATAATTTTTGGAACAGGACAGAGCGTTGGAAGTTATCGATACCTCGCTAAATGGGGTGAAAATTCTAAAGCCTAGACAATTTAAGGACGATCGGGGCTACTTTTCGGAGACTTGGAATTATCAAAGTCTGACGAAGCTTGAAATCGATATCAACTTCGTGCAGGACAATCATTCGTATTCCCAACATAAGGGTACAGTCCGAGGCTTGCACTGCCAAGTTCCACCCCACGCTCAAGACAAACTGATCAGGGTGGTCGTCGGCAGAATCTGGGATGTAGCGGTGGACATACGCAACGGTTCAAAAACATTTGGGGAGTGGACTGGGGTTGAGCTGTCAGCGGAAAATGGTTGTCAGTTTCTTATTCCGAAAGGATTCTTGCACGGCTTCGCCACACTTGAAGATGACACCGAGGTAATTTACAAGTGCTCCGACTACTACTGTCCGGAATCGGAAAGGGAGGTGCGGTTCGATGACCCGCAGATTCGTATTGACTGGAAGATTGATATCAGCGACGCGATACTCTCTCCCAAGGATTCCTCAGCGACGTTTCTGAAGAATTTGGACAGCCCTTTCAGTGTCGATGATGGATAAGCGGTTGCTGATCACGGGTGGTGCCGGGTTCATTGGCTCGGCTGTTGTGAGGCAGGCGATCGCTTCGGATTATTTCGTCATCAATCTGGACGCTCTGACCTATGCTGGTAGCCTGAACAATGTTGAGGAAGTTGCAGATTCTTCTTCTTACGTATTCGAGCATGCGAATATTTGCGATCGCGGCACACTGGAGCGTATCTTTTCTGCCCACAAGCCGGATGCAGTGATTCACCTGGCCGCTGAAAGTCATGTCGACCGATCCATTTCCGGGTCATCAGCATTTATTGAAACCAACATCAACGGTACATATCAACTGTTGGACGTGGCCTTGGAATTTTGGAAAAGCGTGGATTGTCCCGAGAGCTTCAGATTTCACCATGTGTCAACTGATGAAGTCTATGGCTCACTTGATACAGACGGCCGATTCCACGAGAATGATCCGTATTCACCGAATTCGCCGTATTCTGCCTCCAAAGCAGCATCTGATCATCTGGTACGAGCCTGGCATCACACCTATGGGTTGCCAGTGGTGATCACCAACTGCTCCAACAATTACGGGCCCTGTCAGCATCCGGAGAAGTTCATTCCGACCATCATTTGGAACTCTGTGTCTGGCACACCCATACCGGTATACGGACGAGGGCGTAATGTTCGCGAATGGCTGTTCGTTGAGGATCATGCAGATGCGTTACTAACTGTAATGGAGCGAGGCGCAATCGGACGCACTTACAACATCGGTAGCGATAATGAATTTTCCAACATTGAACTGGTGGAGATAGTCTGTTCGATGCTTGATAAGAAAGTTCCAAACGGAAAACCTCACTTCAAACTGGTTGAATTTGTTGAGGATCGGCCAGGGCACGACTTTCGCTACTCGATCGACTCGACGCGCATCAAGCATGAACTGAATTGGGAAGCGACCACGCCATTCGAAGTTGGCATTGAGAAGACTCTCGATTGGTATCTCAGTCGGTTTGGTGCAATTCTGGGTTCTTGACCAAAACACACATGACCCGCGATTTGAAGAGGCTTCGAGTTGATATGAGAGTTCTGGTGTTCGGAAAAACTGGCCAAGTGGCCACCGAGTTGCAGCGTCAATTCAATGTTGTTGCGCTTGGACGTCAAGTTATGGATTTTAGACGTCCGGAACGATTTGAGGCTGTGCTCGACCAGCATCATGCAGATGTATTCATCAATGTCGCTGCATATACTGATGTTGACGGAGCAGAGGACAATGAAGAATTGGCTACGAAGATTAATGGAGTTGCCCCGACTATTCTGGCAGAAATCTCGGTCAAAAGGAACATACCGTTCTTGCATGTCTCCACAGATTATGTATTTGATGGAGGCGGCAATTCCCCTTGGAGCCCATCAGATCAGCCAGCTCCACTAAATGCTTACGGACGTTCCAAGCTTGAAGGCGAGATCGGCATCGCTCAAGTGGGTGGACTTTTTGCGATATTGAGAACATCTTGGATCTTTTCGTCCATTGGGAGAAATTTTGTAAAGACCATGCTTCAATTGAATGCTGCCCGAGACGAAGTCAAAATTGTTTCGGATCAGGTTGGAGGTCCGGTTGCGGCATCAGATGTCGCAGGTGCGCTGCTGAAAATGGCAAGAGTGCTCAATGAAGAACGCGGACAATCAGGCATCTATCATTTTTCCGGTTCGCCAGATGTCAGCTGGGCAGATTTTGCCCGGAATATTGTTTTGATTGCAGGAGGTAATCTAAAAGTTTTGGATATTCCGTCATCTGAATTTCCGACGAGAGCGAAACGCCCTTGCAATTCCCGTATGGATTGCTCGAAGTTGCAACAAATATTCGATATCGAAAGACCCGACTGGCAAGAGAGTCTCAAGGCGGTCGTCTCAGATTTAAAGGAGCAAATTCATGTCTGACCGCAAAGGAATCATTCTGGCAGGCGGTTCGGGTAGCCGTTTGTATCCCGTTACCATGGCGGTATCCAAGTCACTCTTGCCTATCTATAACAAACCAATGATCTACTACCCGCTTTCTGTGTTGATGCTGTCCGGTGTTCGAGATATTGCGATCATAACAGTCCCACAAGACCAACACCTGTTTGAACGGGTTTTGGAAGATGGGTCTCAGTGGGGTATCCATCTGTCCTATATATCACAGCCTTCGCCGGATGGTTTGGCACAAGCCTACATACTGGCGGAGGAATACCTGGCCGGTAGCTGTTCAGTGATGATTTTGGGTGACAATCTTTACTTCGGCCACAGCCTCCCGGAGTTGTTGAATACAATCAGTACCTCTTCGACTGCGGCCACGGTGTTTGCATATCAGGTGGCTGATCCACAAAGATATGGAGTGGTTGAAGTTCGCTCAGATGGACAGGTTAAATCTCTGGTTGAGAAACCTACGCAACCTGAATCAAACTTAGCTGTAACCGGACTATATTATCTCGACGAAACAGCATCCGAGAGAGCAAAGCAATTGAATCCATCTGAGCGCGGCGAGTTGGAAATCACCTCTTTACTGCAATCTTATCTGGATGAGGACAGATTGTCTGTGGAAATACTGGGGCGGGGAATTGCCTGGTTTGATACCGGCACGCACGTCAGTTTGTTGGATGCTGGAAATTTCGTTCGCACAGTCGAAACAAGACAGGGTCTACAAATCGGCAGTCCGGACGAGATTGCGTTCGATTCCGGATGGATTGATGACGAGGCGATCGAGAAGAGGCTGAAGTTGTTTGCGAATAACGAGTACGGACGATATCTGGAACGAGTATTGCGTATCAGATCAGGATGAATTCATTCGCCTCGCAGAATTCGATTGAATTTTCATGTCTGGAACAGGGGATTCGGGTGCTGAGCAGCCAGATGTGCGTGTCTGATTTTTTCAGATTACTACTAGGAAATTTCGAAGATAAACCATAACCTCATCACAATTGGAATCAACCGACGCAAAATCATCGGGCTTGCCAAAATTACTCAAGTCAAAAGATTGAACTTCACCCCGCGCATATCTTTTCTTTCTATAGTCTGAGCTGCTAGGATTCAACTGTTCGATTGTTCGCGTAATCCGTCGCAGAATTCTGGACTCAGCAGGATTCTTTCTTGTTGACAGCACTTTGGAAGAACTGTTGGTTTTGTCTTGCGATGATCGCCGGAAGAAGCATAGATGAAGGCATCTGAAATCCGCAGCATCCCAGACTGTCTCTTTGGAAAAACTGTAAGTTTGCTGCTTGGAGTACCCATCCCGAAAGACCAGACCCTTGCCATGCAGTCTTTCTCGTCTCCGCCACTTTGAAGCGTTTTCGTTAACTGAAAACCGTTGGTATGACTCGCGATCGCAAGGGGGCGAAA
>JAPPIB010000030.1 GCA_028820695.1 Acidiferrobacterales bacterium
TAGCCATGCTGCTGAAGTCCTTCGTAGGCGGTCGCATCATCAGTATAGACCGTTGATCCTTGTGAAACGCTGTCACAGACAATCCGGTGCAGCGTGATGGCCTTGGTGTCAGCCACCCTGAATGATTTGATCTGCCTGCTGCCGCGTTCTTTGATGCCAACCACCGCAGTTTTGCCCACCGTCCCTCGCCCGGCGTTGAGCTTTCTGTCTTTATGCTTGTTCTTCTCCCAGCCACCGAGATAGGTTTCGTCCACTTCCACCTGACAGCCAAAAAGCTCAGATGCATTGTTCGCCCAGGCAGCTCTGATGCGGTGCGCCATGAACCAGGCATTCGACTGGTGCATGCCGGTGTCGTTGGCCAGCTTGTAACTCGAAACCCCTTTCAGTGACGTTGACAGCAGATAGATGCCCATCAGCCATTTCCGATACGTGATGTTGCTGCCTTCCATCAGCGTTCCGGTCTTGACGCTGAAATACTTGCGGCAGGCCCTGCACCAGTAGGGCATGGTCTTATGACTGGCTTCAGTGGTCTGTCTCGATTCACAGCGCGGACAGACGCGGCCATCTTTCCAGCGCAGCGCCTCAATGTGTTTCATCGCATCGGACTGAGTCGCAAACTGTTCCAGAAACTCGTAAAGGCTGACCCGCTTTCAATCTCGCTTGTTCTTGTGCATGAAATTTACTTCCCACTTGCTCTTTCTACGTCAGAAAGTAATTTCAAAAAGCCGTCTTTGTCAACTATTAACGATTATTCCCAAAAAATAATCGCTTAGGCAAACTGACCGCAACCGCCACCGATTTGATCGGACCTGAACTGCAGGTGCGCTCTATTGCTGATGCCAGCCTAATCCAGCATCGGAGAATGTCAGGCTGAGATAATCGAAAAAGGCTTTCGCCGGCGGATTCATTTCAAGATTTTTATTCCAGATTAGTCCGACATCCATTGATTCAACAGGTCCGACCACATTTTTCACTTCCACGTGTTGTCCCTCCAAGGACCAAGGGCGATACACCATGTCGGAGAGTATTGTTACCCCCATCCCCGTAGCCACCATGCTCCGGACAGCCTCAACCGAAGTTGTCTTGAATACAACATTGGGTGTGAACCCTGTTGATGACCAATATCTCATGGCTGAATTTTCAGCCTCGTCAACAGTAAGCATGATGTACGGTTGTTCCGAAACCTCAGAGAATCCTATTGGGTCGACATTCAACAGCGGATGATCTGCCCACAGCCACAGTCGTCTGCGAGACCTCAGCAGAACTTTGGAATCAATTTCTTCCGTATTCCGCAAGTTTGATACCAGAATAACAGCGATATCGATTTCTCCATTGGCAATCTTGGACTCAATGTCATCTCTATGCCACTCGTGCATCTGCACAACCACTTCGGGAAATGATCGGCTGAAACGCGTCAGAATCTGGGGAATGAAATAGCCTGAAACCGTATATGTCAATCCTACCTTTACCTTCCCCTGTAAAGTTCTTCCAGAAAGTCGAAGCCCACGCGTGGCTTCGGAAACAGCCGCTAGAATGTTCTGTGCATGGCTTAAAAACTGATAACCTTCGTAGGTCAACTGCACACCACCGGACTGCCGCTGAAATAAAGGCGCCCCAATTTCTTCCTCTAGTGACATGATTGCAGCGCTGACTGCTGATTGGGAAATGTTTAAGTTGGTTGCCGCAGAAGATATTTTTCCTGAATCCGCAACTGCTATGAAATAACGTATTTTTCGAAATGTTATATTCATCTGTTTTTCTGATAATTCTATGCAGAATATTCTATTTTACAATACTGAACCAATTTCATATAAACCGAATTGACTTTCCAGTTCAGTCGTTTTTGAGAGACTGGAAGCCGAGGCTGAATCGCTAGTCTGATTGACAAAAACATCGATCATTGAGTTAGCGAATCAGTGGAATTCATCAGAAGTTAGGTGAGGAGATTATGAAAATGAAAAAGATACTGTCAATTGCAGTTGCGGTTGGACTCTTTGGCGGAAGCAGCGCATTCGCTGAGAATTGGTATCCGTATCCGGTCGAGGTTTGGAACCCGCCTTTTGATATGGCTAGTCCTCGAACAACCGTGGATTACCAACCGCTGGAAAAAGCGGAAAAAGCATGGGATATATGCGTATCTTTTCCGCACATGAAAGATGCCTACTGGCTTGCCGTCGACTATGGCGTCGTAGCTGAGTCAGAAAGACTCGGTGTCAAGATGCAACTGGTGGAAGCAGGCGGCTACACGAATCTGAACACCCAGATTTCCCAAATTGAAGACTGCGTCGCACGTGGCGCAGACGCTGTTGTCATTGGTGCGATTTCTTTCGACGGTATGAACAATCTGGTCAGTGAAATTCGAGGCAAAGGGATTCCTGTTATTGATGTCATCAATGGAATGTCGTCATCGGAATTGTCTGCAAAGTCGTTGGTTTCATTCGGTGAGATGGGATACAAAGCCGGAGAGTATATTGCGAACCTGCATCCTGCCGGTTCGGGCAAAGTCCAAGTGGCATGGTTTCCGGGACCTCCTGGTGCTGGCTGGGTAGAAGCTGGAAATGCAGGCTTTCAAGAAGCCGTGAGTGGCTCAGATATTGAAGTGGTGGACACCAAGTATGGTGATACTGGCAAGGAAGTGCAGTTGAAATTGGTCGAAGACGTTCTTGAGGCAAATCCGGATGTTCAGTACATTGTCGGCACGTCCCCGACGGTAGAGGCTTCTATCAGCCTTTTGCGGTCCAGAGGACTATCGGACCAAATCAAGTTGCTTGCCTACTACTTCACACCTGGAGTATTTCGTGGGATTCAACGAGGTCAGGTTCTGGCAGCGCCAACGGATTCGGCAGTCATTCAAGGACGTATTGCTATCGACCAGGCAGTCAGAATTCTTGAGGGCAAATCTTATGAGCAACATGTTGGACCCGCTCTATATGTAATTGACTCAAACAACATCAATACATTTGATCGTTCATCATCACTTGCTCCGGACGACTTCAAGCCCAAATTCACAGTGAATTGATCGAAATTTGATTGATTTGGCAACGTCAGCTGAAACAACCAGGAATGAAGGTGGTCTTCCGGATAAAGGGAGACCACCTCTTTTGGAGTTAAAGGGAATAACAAAGTACTTCTCAGGTACTTTGGCACTGGAAGAGGTGAATTTCAGTTTGCTTCCTGGCGAAGTTCACGTACTTTTTGGAGAAAACGGCGCTGGCAAGAGTACATTGATATCAATAGTATCAGGTGCTCATCGTCCTGATGCAGGGAGAGTCGAGTTTCACGGCACTCCAATCGAAACGTTCTCTGTCCACCATGCGCGTGCCCTTGGCATCAGTACCGTTTTTCAGGAGTTTTCACTGGTACCGCAGCTTACCGTGGAGGAAAATTTGTTTCTCGGGGCCGAGAACACACGTTACGGTTTTTTGGACCGGTCCCAAAATCGACAAAAAGCACGGGACGTGCTGAACCGACTTGGTTTCTCGATTGATCCTGCAAAACAGGTATCTTTCCTTTCCCGAGCTGAGCAGCAAATGATTGAGATAGCCAAGTCATTTCGATCAGATTCGACAGTTCTTATTCTTGATGAACCAACAGCGTCCTTGACGAATCAAGAAGCTGAGCAGTTATTTGCTCTGATTGAAAAACTCAAAGTACAGGGTGCAGGCATCATATACATCACCCATCGGATTAACGAAATACGCAGGATTGGAGATCGCATCACAGTATTGCGAGACGGGAAAACGATCGCAACAGTTGATGCAGGAACTTCGGAAAATCAACTGATGCAGCTAATGACCGGGCGGGTGATTGACCAAATCTTCCCCGAATTAAAGTTCCAACCGTCCAATACCGTGCTGGAAGTGAAGGATTTGTCGACTACCGATGGCAGGGTGGGAGGCGTATCAATGCAACTTGCTCAGGGCGAAATTGTCGGAATGGCCGGTCTAGTAGGATCAGGGAAGTCGGAAGTGGCTCGAGCTTGCTTTGGGCTGAGTAGAATCGGTGCCGGAAAGATTGTTTTGAACGGTGCGACTATCGATAAGCCAACGCCGCGACGGATGCTGGACCGAGGTTTGTTCTACATAACTTCAGACCGTCGCGAAGAAGGATTGATGATGACGAGAAATGCCCGAGAAAATTTGACAATCGCAGCACTTTCGACTGCAATGTTCTCGCAGGGTCAAATACTTCGACGTCGCAAAGAAGCCATTCATGCAAAGCAGCTTGCGAAACAGCTTAATGTTCAGCCTGGCAACATCGAGCAACTGGTAGAACATTTTTCTGGTGGTAATCAGCAAAAGATTTTGCTCGCAAAAAGCTTGACACGAAAAGTGAAACTATTTGTATTTGATGAACCGACTGTGGGTGTAGATGTAGGAACAAGAGTTGCGATTTATCAGTTTATTGCAGGGTTGTGCAAGGATGGCGCTGCGGTGTTGCTTATTTCGTCGGATTTACCAGAAATATTGCACATGACCCACCGTGTTTATGTGATGCGCCAGGGATCAGTTTCTGCTGAGTTGCGAGGGCGTGAGATTAATCAGGAAAGTGTATTGCGCAACTGCTTTAGCCCTAAAGATGTCAATTGAAACTGGAGAACGAAACGTGAAAGGACGTGGAAGCATGAAGATATTTTCGGTTTGTGGCCGAATATTGAAAGTTGCATTTGTGCGTCTTGGCGTTTTGCCATTTTTGTTGTTGATCGCTGTAATCGTTTTCACAATTCTTTCAGATAACTTTCTATCAGGACGTAATTTCCTCAATGTGATTCGGCAATCAACTTACCTTACACTGGTTGCTGTCGGGCAAATGTTTGCATTGCTAACCGGAGGTTTCGATTTGTCTGTCGGAACAATTCTAGCGGTTACATCAGTCGTAGGTGCGACGGTAATGGCAGCTGCATTTGTAGCGATGCCGGAGTCGATTGGGTTGGTGATTATGATTGGGATTTTAGTGGGAGTGTTCGCAGGGACCCTGATCGGAGTTGTCAATGGCATCGGAGTTGCTGTATTCAATGTTTCTCCATTCATGATGAGTCTTGGTATGGCATCTGTGGGGTTTGGCGCTGCACTGTATATGACTGGTGGAACCCCGGTCTATGGAATGCCGATAGAGTTTGGAGACATATTCGGTTTTGGGTCCGTTTATGGGACCCCAACTCCTGTATTGGTTGCGGCGATTGTTGTTTTGGTTCTGTTCTTCGTAGTGAACTGGACTCGAATAGGTCGATATTTTTATGCAGTAGGTGGAAATATCAAGGCTGCACGCTTGTCTGGAATTAATACCAGATTAACTCTCTTTCTTGCCTACGTTTGCTGCGGCTTTATGACCGCAATTGCTGGAATACTTCTTACTGCACGCCTTGATACGGGCGAGGCGAATATCGGTGCAACAATGCCGTTAGAGTCGATTGCTGCCTGCGTGATAGCAGGAGTGAGTCTGCGTGGTGGCATTGGAAGATTGGAAAACGTCGTGCTAGGTGCATTGTTTATCGGTCTCGTTCAAAACGGCATGAATTTAGCACGCATTGAGTCTTATCTTCAGATCGTAGTCATCGGGCTATTACTGATTTTTGCGGTAGTGGCTGATCAGTTTCGCCTTCGAGTTATTGCTGGCATGCAGGGCTGAACAGCGGTTTCGTAAATATTTAATCAGCAACAAAAGTAAATCAGCGGAGGAAGAAGATGTCAGTTCTAGTCAATTGTGATATGGGTGAAAGCTACGGCATATACAAGATGGGAGAGGACGAAAAACTTATGCCTCTTATTAACTTGGCTAATGTTGCATGTGGATTTCATGGATCAGACCCAAATCACATGCGTAAAACCGTTGAACTTGCAAAGCAAAACGAAGTTCAAGTAGGTGCGCATCCTTCACTGCCGGATCGGCAGGGATTCGGAAGACGAGCCATGACAATCGAACGTGATGAGCTCACCAATATCATCATTTATCAGATTGGTGCACTGAACGGATTTTTGGGTCGGGAGAACATGAAGCTAAATCACATCAAGCCTCACGGAGCGCTCTATGGCATGGCTGCGCGTGATGAATCTGTCGCGCATGCGATCTGTGATGCAGCTGAACCATTTGGAGTTCCCCTGCTTGGCATGAAAAACACGGTTCATGAAAGGGTTTACAAGGCTCGCGGAATGCAGTTCCTAGCGGAGTATTACGCTGATCTTGAGTATGACGACAGTGGAAATTTAATTATTACTCGAGAGCACGATCCAGTGGATCCGAAGGTTGCTGCCGAGCGCTGTCGGCGAGCCATAGAAGAGGGAACCACTGAATCAGTCAATGGCAAGTCTGTAGAAGTAGGAAGCGACTGCATCTGCGTACACTCAGACACTCCGAACGCTGTTGATGTGGCAGTAGCAGTACGGGAGATTGTAGACCTCTACACCTCCGAGGCAAACCAGTAATCGGAATATAGATCGATTTGAGGGTCAAATTATGTCAACAAAGCAAATTATCTCGCAATTACCAGGAACCTTCTATCGGCGACCGTCGCCGGACCAACATTTTTACAAGGAGGAAGGTGATACCGTCGCTGTAGGAGAGACAATCGGATTAATTGAGGTAATGAAATCGTTTCATGAAGTGAAATCTGACCACGATGGGAAAATTTCAAAATTTCTGGTGGACGATGAAGATGCAGTTATGGCTGGACAGCCGATTGCTGATGTGAATTGAGACTGAAGTCAAGGCTATGGCAATCAAGCGGCTGTTTATTGCAAACAGGGGGGAAATCGCGGTACGAATAATTCGTAGCGCCAGAAGTATGGGTATCCATACCATTCAGGCATACAGCGAAGCTGATGTCGATTCGCTTGCTGTTCGTTATGCCGATGAAGCTGTACTGATTGGAAAACCGCCAGCGGCGAAATCCTATTTGAATATCGAAGCAGTTCTGGCAGGTGCGAAAAAAACTAAGGCAGACGCAGTGCACCCAGGATACGGATTTCTTGCAGAAAACGGAGATTTCGCAGATGCTGTTGAAGCGGCTGGCTTAATTTTTGTAGGACCGCGCGGAAACACGATCAGGCATTTGGCAGATAAGGTAGCAGCGAGATCGGCCGCAAATGCTGCTGGACTTCCGACCGTACCTGGCAGTTCTGGCAGGGTTAGTGCAAATCATCCTCTTGATGTGATTGACAGTAATCTAGAGTTTCCAGTGTTGATTAAAGCTGCTGCCGGTGGCGGAGGAAGGGGTATTCGCATCGCAAGGGATGAAGATGAATTCTGCCGACTGGCCCCACAAGCGGCTATTGAAGCACAATCTGCATTTGGAGATAACGGAATCTACGTTGAAGCGTACATTGAGAATGCAAGGCATATAGAAGTTCAAGTCATTGGCGATGGTTCAAGGACTGTTCATTTTTATGATCGAGAGTGCTCTTTGCAGAGGAATCGTCAGAAAATTTGGGAAGAAGCTCCAGCTTCTGTCCTCTCAACTGAAATTCGAGAAAAGCTGTGTCAATCGGCTGTAGCGTTTTCCGAGAGCGTAGGTTATCGCAGCGCTGGCACGATGGAGTTTCTTTATGACGTCGAAAAGGAAAAATTCTATTTTCTTGAAATGAATACTCGAATTCAAGTTGAGCATCCTGTGACAGAGTGCATTACCGCAGTTGATTTGATTCGAGAGTCTATTCTGGTTGCTGATAGCGGACGCTTACATTTGAATCAGGAAGACATTGTTCTGAATGGCCATTCGATTGAGTGCCGCATCAATGCCGAAGATCCTGTCAAAGGTTTTATGCCGAGTCCGGGGACAGTTGCTGTCCTCAATCTTCCAGGAGGCCCTGGAGTGCGATTTGACTCCATGCTTTTTTCGGGTTGCCAGATACCACCTTATTACGACTCGTTGGTTGGGAAGCTGATAGTCTGGGACGATTCCAGAGAGCAAGCCTTGCAGCGGATGAAGGTTGCTCTAAACGAGTTGGAAATAGAGGGAATATCGACAACCAAACTATTGCATCAAGCACTTGTAGACGATTGGGAAATAAGAAATGGCGAGATGCATATTCAGTTTCTTGATGCCTGGCTTGATCAATCAATGACACAACTTACTGCAATGGGGGATGAGTGACAATGAAAACAAGGTACTCGTTTGGCGGGGATGATCACATTTTCGCTGAAGTCGGGGAAGAGATGTCATTGGAGGCATTCTTCAAGAGTCTTTCTGTGACAACAGCTGTGAGGGACAGTCAAATAAACGGGGTGCAAGAGGTTTGTCCAGCCAATGCCTCATACCAAGTTAAATTCAATCCCGACCTAATCAAGCCGCAGGATATGTTGACTGAATTACAGAAAATCGAGGGGGAGGCAGAAAATGCAGAAGCCAAAATCAGTACTCGTGTCGTCGAAGTTCCAGTCTACTACAGAGACCCTTGGACAAATGAAACCTTGATGCGTTTTCGGGAACGGCATCAGGATCCTGATGGCACTGATCTTGAATATGCTGCCAAGATCAATGGTTTTGATTCAGTTGATACATTCATTGAGGCACATTCAGCGTCTCCATGGTTTGTAACCATGGTTGGTTTTGTCGCCGGACTGCCATTCATGTATCAAATGGTCGAAAGAGAAAGACAAATTGAAGTGCCGAAATACCTTCGTCCCAGAACAGATACACCGAAGTTAACCGTTGGTTATGGCGGGTGTTTCGCCTGCATTTATTCGGTGAGGGGAGCGGGGGGTTACCAGATGTTCGGAATTACTCCGATGCCCATATTCGATCCAAATCAGCAAATCAGTTACTTGCAAGATTTCATGGTGTTCTTTAGTCCTGGCGACATAGTGAAGTTCAAACCTATTGGCCGGGCAGAATACGATGCGCAGGTAGAGGCTGTAGAGGCAGGAAGATTCGAGCCGCAAATTTGCAATTTTGAATTTTCTCTGGCGGATTTTCAAAAAGATATTGATCAGTACAACGAGCGAATTAAGGAGTTACTTCATGGGAATTAAATTCATCTCTCCCGGTTTAGCTACTTCGGTACAGGATTTGGGGCGTCCCGGCTATTATCACTTGGGTATTCCTATATCCGGTGGTATGGATCGGGTGGCCGTGCGATCTGCGAATTTACTGGTGGGTAATCCAGAGGATGCCGCTGTTTTAGAGTGTGTTTTTATGGGGCCTGAGGTGGAATTCACTCGTGATGCAGTGGTTTCTGTTACCGGTGCCGAGATTCCTCCAACTGTGGACGGGGAAACGAAAGAAACCTGGACTTCGTTCTCTGTAAAGTCTGGACAAGTACTGAGTTTCGGGTACTTGAAATCCGGGGCTCGCGCCTATATTGCGATCTCTGGCGGCATTGATGTTCCGATTGTACTTGGCAGTCGTTCAACCTACAGTTTGGGAGCGTTGGGAGGCTTCAATGGCCGGAATCTTCAAGCAGGAGATGAGGTAGCCATCGGTACAAGTTCGGGTATCGTTAAAGAGGGAAGGACAGTTCCGAAACGGCTAAGACGCGAACTTGCCTCTACTGCTGAATTACGGATGTTGCCTGGTCTGTATTGGCATCGCATTACAGATGAATCGAAGTCAACATTCTTTGAAGATGTCTGGATTGTGGCTTCGGAGGCCGATCGCATAGGGTACAGATTCAAGAATGGGCGAAGTTTAGAGTTCAATGAACGAAAGCAACCATTTGGAGCTGGTTCAGACCCGTCTAATATTGTTGATGGTTGTTATCCGTATGGTTCGATTCAAGTACCTGGCGGCACAGAACCAATCGTGTTGCATCGCGATGCGGTATCCGGCGGCGGCTACTTTATGATCGGCACAGTAATCTCAGCTGACATGGACTTAATCGGACAGTTGCAACCAAATATGCCAACCCAGTTCGTTAACGTGAATATGGAAGATGCGCTTAATGCTCGGGCCGAAAGAAGCGCAAACATGGAGGCTATTCGAGAGTGTCTGGTCTAAACTGGCAAAGCCAGTATAGGCACACTAATTTGGTTGAGCACCACGTTTGACCAAAAAGGAACTCAATTCAAAGGAACTCAGCATTTTTTCATGACTTAGTCAAAATCGATAATTTTTTGGGAAATAGTAATGTCAGAAAAACATTTATTGATCGCAGGGAGTTTTTGACGGCATCCTGTTTGGCTGTTGTTACAGCGGCAACTACAAAACTTGGATTCATTGCCAAGTCAGCGCAAGCAGACTCATTATGGAAATTTATTGCAAAATCTGAGGCAGACCTTTTTTATCGGAACAGGTTGCCGGATGATCAAACGCCTTTGGTGAATGACCCTGTTGCAAAAGCAGTAAATTTGTTCGATTGGAACTTCCCAGAGCTAGTGGAAAATGCGACAGGAGGAACATTCGGGTCAAAGGGCATGCCTGAAAATTTCAGCGAAACTATCGAGGTGCCTGAGGCATATCTCGGTATGCCAGTTGCGATCGTAGGCGCAGGTGCTTCAGGATTGTCTGCTGGATTCGAGTTGATGAAACTTGGTCTGAAACCAGTGTATTACGAAGTTCAGACACAGAGCGATTCTTCTGGCAAAATGCATGCCCGTCCATACGGGCGAATTTTCAGTTGGGACTTTGGAGGTAACGGGGAACTCAGTCCCGGTGGTGCAGGATGGTACCCAGACGGAAAGTTGACTACGTCAAGTGTGATGCCAAATTCCCAAAACACTCACAATTGGGGGCGACGTGTTGCTGAACTAGGAGGAATGCGATTTCCAGCCACTCAGCTAACCCTACGAACATATACAGATTCCATATTCCAGAACGGTTACTATTATGGAGATTCGTTTGATTCTCCGTGGGTACCATTCCGTGATCCAGGTTTGTACTCGGCAAAGAATAATCCAGACCCTTCAAAGGGCGGTGTGGTGATGCCTAGCGACAATGATACGATTGAATTTGATACTGTATACAACACGAAAGGAATTTTTAAGGACAGAGGCAGTGCCGAACCGACAAATCCAGAAGATTATTCGGATACCGATCGTGTAGCCGTTGGAACAACCCTTGCAGATTCGAATCAAGCTGTTTACAACTTAACTTTCAAATATTTTGATCTTCTATACGGGGATGTCGACCCTTCAAATCCATACAAGGGAATCTTAACTCCTATTAAGGAACAGATGAGATTGACGCTCCAAACATTCTGTCATAGCATTTATTTTCAATCTATTAAGCGGGGTCACTTCAACGTGCCACCAGTGAGAATACGGAACAACAGAACGAAAAAAAACTTTTTATCGGGGTTCGAACCACCGACGACAATTCGGCCTCTGAGTGGAGCGTCAATTTCATCTTGTTCCTTTCGTGATAATAACACGGCTACCGGTGTGTTGCGGGCTTTTTAGAAACTAAAATCATAAGTGCATGATAATATTGAAAACAGACTTATTTTGTTTCTTCAAACGATGATGTTCTCGCAGCGCGAGGTTGGCGACTATTAACGATTATTCCCTAAATTTATGCAGCGTTTGGGGAAAGTGGCACTGGTTATCATTGACGACTGGGGGCTGAAACCGCTTGGCTCAGCTGACCGTCATGACCTGATGGAATTGATGGATGCACGCTATGGAAGTACTTCAACGTGCGTGATCAGTCAACTGCCAGTAGATCAGTGGTACAACTCGATCGGCGATGCAACACTTGCAGACGCTATTTTAGATCGGTTGATACACAACGCCCATCGCATAGAGATAAAAGGCGAGTCTATGCGAAAACTAAAAGCAGATCAGGTATGAGCGAGGCTCAAAGCCTCAGTTCCGTGTGAATAACTGTATTACCAACCTTGGGAAAAATTCCCTGCGGGGAGTCAGAGTGCTGCGCACTCCCCTCCGGGTTTCTTCACAAGGTTGCCAGACACAGTTTTCCACACTCAAATCGAGACAAATAACACTTGACATAAGGAGGTGATTGATCATTAAATAAACGGTAACTTAGACACTGAGTTGAACTACGCTTGTTGCTGAAAATTCACAAATGTTCAGATAAAAGTTCATTTTGTGTTCAAGTACAGTTCATTCTCTGTTCAGATAAGTTCATTTCGTGTTCAAATTGAGTTAAATACG
>JAPPIB010000031.1 GCA_028820695.1 Acidiferrobacterales bacterium
TACGCCAGAATCGGGCTGTTGATGCGAAAATAATGCTCTAACGCGATTTCAGGGAGGAGCGCTGTTGATGACTTTGGTGGTTGTCATGCTATTGTCTACTGGCTCAGCACTATCCGGAGTCGGCAGGGGAATCAAGTGGCTCAGCAACACCAATATGGTGCTGTCATTTTCATTGCTGGGATTTTTCCTGATATTTGGAGCAACCATGTTTGCGTTTGAGTTGCTGGGCAAAGGCATCTTCAGTTACATCATTCATTTGCCCGCCCTGACACTAACCGTATGGGACCCGTCAACAGAACTTGGCGGATGGCAAACAGGTTGGTCAGTCTTCTTTTGGGCATGGGCGATCGCATTCGGAACCTTCGTAGGAATTTTCCTCGCTCGAATTTCAAGAAACCGTACTATCCGGGAATTCGTGCTCGGTGCCATTGTTGCACCGTCAATCATGTGCTTCATCTGGTTCACCTTTGTTGGTGGCACAGCCATCGACCTGGAGTTGAGCGGTGCCGCTGAAGGGAAAATTTTCGGCGCGAACCTGACGTATCAACTCTACGAAGTCATCAATATCATGCTGTCCCCGGCGTTGGCTACACTGATGTCGTTGATGATCGTGATTTTGCTGCTCACTTATCTGGTGACTTCGGCCGACTCCGCGATCTTGGTGATCAACACCATCAATTCGGGCGGCGACCAACACGTCAAGACCGGACAGAAACACATTCTGATATGGGGTATCGCACTCACTGCAGTGGTTGGCGTTCTCTTGCTCGCAGGTGGATTGAGAGCAATCCAATCTGCCATGATTGTCGGAACGATTCCCTTCACACTGGTATTGATACTGATGGGTGTGGGGCTGCTGAAAGCGCTAATCAGGGATAACATCCGAAGCAAAGAAGCGCAGTCGGGCAATACCTGAGTCATCAGACAGCGTCAGAGCAGTCTGCGCAGTACTGTTCGCCAACGACTCGCCCGGTTGTCGGATCGGGCGAGTCGTTGCAGTTCAAAGGGTGAATCGTTTTGCCTTGATGCGCCTTCCTGATTTCAGATGTATGCCGCTGATCGGCTGCGTACGCGAAAATGCAGAGATTCGAACGAATCTGTTCAATGAATTTGTCGGACATGCTCGATAATGGACACTATAAACAGGATTGAAATCAATTTTCCTGACTGCCGGCAATCAGATAAATTGGCTCGAAAAAATGGCATGGGAAAACATCCGCCCAAGACTGCCAAAGCTTACTGTCTGGGCTTATAATGCAGACTCCCGATCGAAACACAGGTGACAAAATGGCTCAAACCGCTACGATGCAAGACATCCAGACTCAGCAAAAAACGATCGCCGAAAAGGATATCGGATCGAACCTGCACCCATATACAAATCTTCTCCAACATGAACAGATTGGACCGAAGACCTACGTTCGAGGTGAAGGAATCTATATATGGGACGAGCATGGCAGAAAATTCATTGAGGGACTGGCCGGGCTTTGGTGCACTTCTTTAGGATTCAGCGAACAGAGACTTGTCGACGCAGCGACCCGCCAACTGCAGACTCTGCCCTACAACCACAGTTTCGCGGGCAGGACGGCACCGGTTGTCGCAGAACTGGCGGACAAGCTTCTTTCAGTCGCTCCGGCATCCATGTCAAAAGCCTATTTCGTGACATCCGGTTCCGAAGCAGTCGACTCTGCAGTTAAATTTACCTGGTATTACAACAACGCATTGGGAAGGCCCGAGAAGAAAAAGATAATCTCCCGGGAAAAGGGCTATCACGGCGTCACCATTGTCGGCACCAGCCTGACCGCAATCCCAACAATTCAGGAAGCTTTTGATGCGCCACTTGAGCGTTTCAAGCAGACCGGAACACCCCACTATTACCGATGCGGTGAACCGGGAGAATCCGAAGAGGAGTTTGCAGATCGACGGGCTCGGGAACTGGAAGAACTGATTATCGCTGAGGGACCAGATACGGTCGCTGCGCTGATAGCCGAACCTCTCATGGGTGCCGGTGGCGTCATTCCCCCTCCCAAGACCTACTTTCAGAAAATTCAGAGAGTATTGAAGAAATACGATGTGTTGCTGATTGCAGATGAGGTGATCAACGGATTTGGCAGAACTGGCAATCCGTGGGGTTGCGATACCTACGACATCGTTCCCGATATTGTTACCTGTGCCAAGCAGATTTCGTCGGCCTATATCCCAATCGGTGCGACGATGATCTCTGAGCCGATCTATCAGGCAATCGCACAGGCCAGTGCGCGACTTGGTGTTTTCGGAACCGGGTTTACCTATACAGGACACCCGGTAGGTGCGGCAGTCGCATTGGAGACGCTCAAGATCTACGAAGAACGCAACATGCTCGCTCATGTAAGGGAAGTCATGGTTCCATTTCAGAATCGATTGCGGGAGTTTGGGACGCATCCGCTGGTCGGAGAAGCCCGCGGCAAGGGGCTGATCGGCGCAGTTGAGCTGGTTGCCGACAAGGACACAAAGCAACCCTTCGATCCTGAAATGAAAGTCGCTTTTCAAGTGTACCAGCAATGTCTGGAAAATGGGTTGATTGTTCGCGCACTGCCATCAGGTGATACCGTCGGAATCTGCCCGCCGCTGATCATCACTGACCGACAGATCAATGATCTGTTTGATGCACTCGAATCAGCATTGGATACTGTGCACGCAAACCTGAAATCCGCGAACAATGCGTGAACAGCTCATTGGCTCGTTTGAACTGATTCCGACAGGACCAGCCGCCGCAATGCGGTGGAGTCGAAGCACCTTGGAAGTACGCATACATTGTCCGATTGATTCGGCCATAGTCGCATATTCCATCGTCTAGTCCCAATCGAAAGTGGCTCCAAAAAACAAAGTCGCGGAAGCTGTGCTGCGAGCGAACGCTTCGTACGCCAGCAAATTTGGCGACAGGAAAAACTTGCCCGGAACGCCGCAAAAGAAAGTTGCCATTCTCACCTGTATGGATGTCCGAATCGGTCCGCTTGAGATTGCCGGCTTCAGTCTCGGTGATGCTCACGTCATCCGTAACGCCGGTGGCAGGGCCAGTGATGATGCCATTCGATCATTGCTGGTTTCCTATAAGTTTTTCGGCACCCGTGACTGGCTCGTAATTCAACATACACAGTGCGGAATGGCAGGCGTTACAGATAGGGAGATCAGCGAACTTTTCGCAGAAAGCCTGGAACCGGCCGTCAAAAAGGACGACAAATGGGTCAATGAATCAATCGGACACGGTGCCGACCCCAAGCTGACTGCAGGCTGGCTTACCATCTCAGACTTGGACGATTCAGTACGATCCGATGTTGAACTGATTGCAAATCATCCACTCGTATCAAAAGCGATCTCAATCCATGGCTACATCTATGATGTTCAATCCGGCAGCCTCAGGACGGTTGAGGGCGCACGAAGGCTGGGTGAGACCCGACAGACACCCTGACGACCAGATTCCTGCAAATATTCGTGCCCCGGAATGGGCTCGACAACTTCGCCACTTCAGCGAAAACAGCAAAATTCTCTTCGATTGGAATCCCAGGCACTGTATAATCGTTTAATATTATTAAATGATTGTATAAGTCCAACGGTGATAACACATCATGCACTCCAATATGAACCAGGCCTGGAACAACTCTACCAATCGTCGCGAACAGTTGATTCATGCGACGATCCAAACTATCTCAGAAAGCGGTCTTTCGGGCACGACCGTAGCCAAGGTGGCTGCAAAAGCCGGGTTGTCACCCGGAATTGTGAATTTTCATTTCAATTCCAAGAATCAGCTTCTGATCGATACCCTTGGTTATCTAAACGAGGAATACACTGCTGTCATGGATGAGCGACACGGCAGAGCGAATTCGCCGTCGGAAAAACTACACGCTTACATTGAAGGAAGTTTCGATCCACGCATTTTCGTCAAGGAAAAAGTTGCCGTCTGGTATGCGTTCTGGAGTGAGAGCCAGGCGCGGGACGAATATCGGGAAATTTGTGGCACAAGTGACAAACGAGAAGATCGGATGATTCGCGAGTGTTTTGCCGAACTGCTGGACACCTCAACCATCCAGAACGCGGACGTTATTGCACTTGCATTGGCTCTTCAAGGCATGATCGATTCGCTGTGGCAACAGGCATTGTACGAAGATGGGGTGTTCGACACAACGAAGGCGGTGTCCACCTGTAAGAGATTCGTCGGTCGTGTAACGGAAGAATCCGGAACAGCCGCTGATTCGACAGCAACAGAGAATACCGTAGATCTTCTCCCTCCGTGGACGTATAAGAACGAAGAATTTCTTGAATTGGAAATTGAACGGTTGTTCAAGCCCAACTGGATGCTTGTTGGTCATGTGTCTGACATGCCGGAAAAAGGCGATTACCTCACTTTCGAGGGGTTTGGCGAAAGGGCATTGATCATCCGAAACAAAAACGGGGCAATCAATGCGTTTCATAACATCTGCCGACACCGCGGCTCAAGGATTCTGGAGGGTGCGGGGCGATGTCCCCGAGCCCTGATATGCCCGTTCCATGGATGGCGATACGATTTGGATGGAAAACTCACATTCATACCCGGGAAAGAAGGCTTTCCTTACATTGATCCTGAAGATCACGGACTGGTCGCCCTTGACCTGGAAATCTGGAATGGATTCATTTTTGTTCGATTTGTCCCCGAAGGGCAATCTCTCAGGGAGATTCTGTTACCGATTGAGGCACAAGTGAGTCCCTATCGGCTGGACAGCATGAAGCCATACGAAAACGCCGAGGAAAAAGTCTACCCGGTCAATTGGAAAGTTTTCCACGATATAGACAATGAGGGGTATCACGTTCCGATCGGCCACCCGACGCTTCACCAGCTGTACGGAAAAGACTACGTCGACACCAGCGTTGATGGCATTCCTGTTTCCTACGGCAGGTTCAACCCGGATTTCGGCAATTTATGGAGTGTGAGGAACTATCGAAACCTATTGCCCGAATTTGCCCACTTGCCAGAAGACAAAAAGGATCTGTGGATGTATTTCGGACTGTTTCCCAATCTGGTTTTCGCACTATATCCTGACATGATGGAAATCTACATGTCAATGCCTGTTGACCTGACGAATACGAGAGTCATTTCGAGAGCCTACGCCCTTGCGGATGACCGCAGGGCGGTCCGCCTGTCGCGCTATCTGAACCGACGGATCAATAAGACTACAGATAGTGAGGACCAGGCATACATGGACACAATCCAGGAGGGACTGAATTCTTCAGTCTTTCCGAGGTGGAATCTGTCCGAAACCGCTGAGACCGGTGTCGGAGATTTCCACAATATCATTCAGGGTCACCTTCCCGTCGCAAAACTTGCCTCACAACCCGAATCCGGGCGCGTGAAGCAGCTCAACGAGTCAATCTCCGTCACCTCGCAGATTCACTGAAGTCATACTTCTCGGCATCAGCCATCTGTTGGTCACGTACTCGCTGTTTTTCCTGTCGGGACAGGATCAGACCTGCGATGATCACGCCAATCGTTACGATCAGAATGATGATTGTAGCCAACGCGTTGACATCGGGTTTCAGTCCCAATTTCACACGCGAGTAAATCAGCATTGGCAATGTATTCGCTCCCGGTCCTGAAACAAAACTGGCAATGACCAGATCATCCAGTGAGAGTGTGAATGCGAGAAGCCAACCTGCGACCAGCGCCGGGGCGATCAGCGGAATGGTGACATCGATCAGTACCCGATAAGGCTTTGCCCCAAGGTCCTGTGCAGCTTCCTCCAGTGACTCGTCGACGCCGACAAGCCTGGACTGAACAATCACCGCGACATAGGCCAAGGAGAAAGTTATATGAGCGATCGTAATGGTAGTGATTCCTCTTGTCGGCCAGCCGATCAACTCGCTCATGGTGATGAACAGCAATAACAATGACAGGCCTGTGATCACCTCCGGCATGACCAATGGCGCAGAAATCATTCCAGAAAACAGCACTCTCCCTCGGAATTTTCTGATACGTGCCATGGCAATTCCGGCCAGAGCGCCCAAAAGCGTCGCGAATGTCGCATTCATGACGGCAATTTCGAGACTTAGGAACACCGCGTTCCATACTTCCTCACTCTGAAAGAGCGTGACATACCACTTTACCGAGAAACCACCCCATACCGGAACAAATCGCGAAGCATTGAAGGAATAGAAGATCAGCAGAAACATCGGTATGTACAGGAATGCGAATCCCAGACATAGCATCGAAAAGATAAATGGCATTTTTCTCGCGTTCATGATCTGCTCACTCTGATTCCGCTTCCTTGGCCTGATAGTGCTGATAGATCATCATCGGAATGACCAATAGCAACAGCAGAACTATCGCTACCGTTGACGCAACGGGCCAGTCCTGGTTCAGATTGAACTCCCCATAAAGCACCCTGCCGATCATCAAAACATTGCCGCCGCCCAACAGATCCGGAATCACAAATTCACCGGTTGCCGGGATAAATACAAGCAATGAACCGGCAACAATACCGGGCATAGTAAGCGGTATGGTGATCGTACGAAAGATGGTGAATGGTCTTGCGCCGAGATCCGCTGCCGCTTCATGGACTGTCAGGTCCAATTTCTCGATGCTCGCGAACAGCGGCAAAATCATGAACGGTACATAGGTGTACACGATACCCACAAATACCGCAAAATCCGTGTACAGCATCTTGATCGGCTGATCGATAATCCCCAGTCCGATCAGCAGATCGTTGATTGTTCCCTGGTCCGCCAACAAACCGATCCACGCGTACACTCTCAATAGAAATGATGTCCAGAAGGGAAGTATCACCATCAGCAGCAGAACTTTCTTCACAGTCGGGGTAGACCGGGCGATTCCATAAGCGATCGGGTAGCCGATCAACAAGCACAATATCGTGGAGATAATCGAAATTCTCAGGGAATTCAAATAAGTCTTGTAATAAAGGTCATCCTCCCACAGATACAAGAAATTGTCGAATATCAGGGTGATATACAGCTGCCCTTCTTCGCCGAATTGAATCAGTTTCGAAAACGGCGGGCTCGCGACGATGTACTCCGCGAGGCTAATTTTCAGAACGAGGAAAAACGGAACGAGAAAGAAAATCAGCAACCAGAAATACGGCACTGCCACAATGGCGGACTGCCATGCTCTTGCCGACTCCCCAAGACTTCTGAACCTGTCAAGCAAACCGGTTTACCTCGCCATCAACAGAAATTTTTCTGCAGTTTCCTCACTTGGTCAGCAGTATCGGGCTTGAGGGAGCCCAGCTGAGCATTACTTCATCCTCCCACTCGGCGAGATGCCTGGCATCCCGGGGTCTCGACTGATTCGGATGGGTGATCTCGATAACCCTGTCATTTTCCAGAAGAATCTTGTAAATCGAGAAATTACCCAGATAACCGATATCATCGACAATGCCTTTGACTGCGTTATATTTGTCGATTGTTTCGGGAATGTCCCGGGTAAGGGTGATCTTTTCAGGCCTCAGGGCGATCGACACACCGATATTCTCCCGAACCTCAGAACCATGGTCGATATAGAACGTAACTTCTCCGTGCGAGGATTTGACGATTACGTGATTGTCGCCATTTTCGACGACTCGACCCTCGAACATGTTCGCACTGCCGATAAAGTTTGCGACAAATCGTGACTGCGGGTATTCGTAAATGTCTGTTGGTGTGCCAATCTGCGAAAACTGCCCCTGATCCATGACCGCAATCCGGGTCGACAGCGTCATCGCCTCTTCCTGATCGTGGGTCACTACGATAAAAGTGATTCCAAGCCGGTCTTGGATATTCATCAGCTCGAACTGGGTTTGCTCCCGCAACCGCTTGTCCAGCGCACCCAAAGGTTCATCAAGCAGAAGCACCTTCGGTTTCTTGACCAGCGCACGCGCCAATGCAACTCGCTGACGCTGTCCACCGGACAACTGATGTGGTTTTCTCTTGCCGAACGGAGTCAGCTCAACAATGGCCAGAATTTCCGCGACCCGCTTCTCAATTTCGTCTTTCGCGATACGGTCCTGTTTCAGCCCATAGCCAACGTTTCCTTCCACAGTCATATGCGGAAACAACGCATAGGACTGGAACATCATATTGACCGGACGCTTGTATGGCGGGATGTTTGCCATATCAACGCCATCAATCGAGATGTTTCCGGAAGTTGGTGATTCAAATCCAGCCATCATCCGCAACAAGGTTGACTTGCCGCAACCAGAGCCTCCCAACAGAGAAAACAGCTCGCCCTCGTAGATGTCCAAGTCCACCGCCGAAACGGCTGTAAACGAACCGAATGTCTTGGTCAATCCCCGTATCCTGACGAATGGCTCCGCATCAGGATCAAGCCATGGCTGGTCTGAGAACAGTTTACTGGTATCAGTTGGTTGATTCATTTTTCACAGGAGTTGAGGCAATACCCGACCTTGCGCATGAAAATTCATTCGCACCAATCCGTGGACTTCCGTACTTGCGGATTCCGTGATCGATGCGAATGGTTCAGTTCAAGCGAATCTTGATCAATTGCCAGTCTTGAAGTTGGTCCAAACCCGAGTTCGAACCCGTTCCAACTTCGGCTTTAACACCTTCAGCGGATACATCATGGCAACCGCCTCATCCGAAGGATAGACCGCTTCACTTCCGGTAACGACAGGATCAATCAATTCCTTCGCCGATTCATTGGCAGAAGCATACCAGGTGTAATTGCTGTCGCCAGCCGCTACTTCCGGTCGCATCATGTAATCCAGGAACAGATACGCATTGTCCAGATTTTCGGCATCCGATGGCACCACCCAGCCGTCAACCCAGATATTCGCCTTGCCTTCTCCCGGCGGAGCGTAGAATTTCAGTTCGATATCCTGACCCGACTCTTCCGCAGCAGACTGGGCAAACAACCCGTCCGGTCCCCACGTTACGGCTACACAGAATTCCTTTTCCGGCATCCTGATGTATGCATAATTGTCAAAAGTCTTGATATAGGGCCTGATACTCAACAGCAACTCCTCAGCTGCCTCAAAATCTGCCTTGTTGGATGAACCCGGATCGAGTCCAAGATGAGCCAATGCCATCGAGACTATGTCGGTGGGCGAGTCAAGAAAGGCAACGCCGCATTGCGCAAGTTTTTCCATATTCGCAGGATCGAAAATCAAGTCCATCGAACCGATCGGCGCATCCGGAAACACTTCGCGAACCAACTCCTCGTTGTAGGTGACACCGTGTGTGCCCCACATGTAAGGCACAATGTATTCATTATTCGGGTCCCAGTGCCTGGCAATCTGTTCCAGAACTTTCTCGCTCATGTGCTTCATATTTGGCAGTCTGGACATGTCCAGTTTCTGAATCACATTCGCGGGAAGCAGTCTGGCTACGGCAGAACTTGAGTGGCTGATGACATCATAACCGGTGCTCCCGGCCAATAGCTTGGCGTCAACTGTCTCAACGGAATCATAGTTATCGTAAGTTACTTCGATTCCATACTCCTTCTCAAAGTTCGCTATCGTATCCTCGCCGATATACTCAGCCCAGTTGTAGACCTTGAGCACCCCTTCGGCATGGGCATTCGCCATGAAAAGAAACGCAACGGCAAAAGCCACTGTCAGGATAGACATGTATTTCGAATAAATACCTTTCAACACAATTTCACTCCTTCTTTGTAGTTGATTATCGATTCATCCCGTCATTGACAGACGGATGTTCACTTGTTTTCTGCATTGTAAACCAAAACAAAGCCGTATGGCCCATGTCCACGAATCCACGACAAATCACATTCAGTGCCAGATTTATGGAATTTGCGACCCAACTTGTCTGTCATGGCTGATCAGGGACCGAGCCACTCACTCGTCCATCCGTCGGATAGACTTCGAAAGCAAAGCCGCTGGTGCAGCCGGTCAGCACGCCCCTGCCAGAATTCGATGCGATCCGCAACCAGTCTGAATCCACCCCATCCGGGCGGTCGCGGTACCGCACTGTCCGCGAACTTCCTGTCTATTTGCAACACTCGACTTTCCAATTCCTCAAAACTCTCAATGACCTCACTTTGCGGTGAAGCCCACGCACTGATCTGACTGCCTCTCGGCCGTGTCGCGAAGTATTCATCGGACTCTTGCTCCGATAATTTTTCGACCCGACCCTCAATTCGTACCTGTCGATAGAGTTTATCCCACCATAATACGAGACTGGCATAAGGGTTTTCCTGCAACTCGTTTGCCTTTCGACTCCCGTAATTGGAATGAAACTCGAACCCGGATTCGCCGTAGGTTTTCAGCAACACTTGCCGGGCAGAGGGTCGACCATCTCCACCGACAGTAGCCAACGTGATTGCGAAGGGTTCCATCATCCCGGCATTGATCGCATCATCCATCCATGATGCGAACAACTCAAACGGATCGACTGATCGATGCAGTGACAAGTCGTTCTTCATCCTGCAGTGACAGCTGTGAATGCGATCAAATTCCTGCCATGCACAGGTATTTGATCTCGACGTACTCGTCCAATCCATATTTCGATCCTTCGCGCCCGATTCCGGATTCCTTCATGCCTCCAAACGGTGCGACTTCGGTCGAAATGATTCCGGTATTGATACCGACTATCCCATACTCCAACGCCTCGGAGATATTCCAGATTCTCCCGATATCCCGACTGTAAAGATAGGCCGCAAGACCAAATTCTGTATCGTTGGCCAACGATACAGCCTCGTCGTCATCAAAAAAGCGAAACAGCGGCGCGACGGGACCAAACGTCTCTTCATTGGCAACATCCATGCCGACCTGGACTCCGGTGAGTACTGTCGGCTGAAAGAAAGTGCCTCCCAGGGCGTGGCGGCTTCCACCGGCAGCGACCAAGGCCCCTTTCCCGACCGCATCGGTTATGTGCGCCTCAACTTTTTCCACGGCCGCAACATCAATCAGCGGCCCAAGATCAACCCCCTCGCCGAATCCGTCACCGACCTTCATGCTATTGACCGCAGCACTTAGTTTTTCTGAGAATTCGTCATAAATCCGATCGTGCACCAACAATCGGTTGGCGCAAACACACGTCTGGCCGGAATTGCGATACTTGGACTGCATTGCCCCTACAACCGCTTCATCAATATCGGCATCCTCAAACACGATGAACGGCGCGTTGCCGCCCAACTCCAAGGAGATTTTCTTCACAGTACCCGCACACTGCCTCATCAGTATCTTTCCGATCTCAGTTGAGCCGGTAAAGGTGAGCTTCCGTACTTTTTCACTGGATGTCAGTTCTGCACCGATCGCACTGGAAGATCCCGTAACCACATTGATCACACCGGGCGGTATTCCAGCCCGTTGTGCCAATTCGCAAAGAGCGAATGCAGAATATGGGGTTGCGCTAGCCGGTTTGATCACAATCGTGCAACCTGCGGCCAACGCCGGACCTGCCTTTCTGGTAATCATTGCAGAGGGGAAGTTCCATGGCGTTATCGCCGCACATACACCGACCGGCTCCTTGATCACGACAATTCGACGGTCGGGTTGATGACTGGGAATGACATCGCCATACATGCGTTTGCCCTCTTCTGCAAACCATTCAAAAAATGATGCTGCATAGGCGACCTCGCCTCGGGCTTCCGTCATCGGTTTGCCTTGCTCCAGCGTCATCAGCCTCGCCAAATCCTCTTGGTTTTCCATCATCAGGTCGGTCAACTTGCGCAACTTCACTGCGCGTTCCTTGGCGGTAGTCTTTCGCCACGACTGAAATGCTGTGTGCGCAGCGTCTATCGCTCTTGCGGTTTCCACCTCACCCATTTTTGGGACCGAGCCGATCGCTCTTCCCGTTGAAGGATTGCTCACAGTGATCGTGTCGCCACTGTCGGCGTTCACCCACTGTCCGTCAATGTAACACTGTTCACGAAATAGGCTCTTGTCCCGAATATTTGCGACCATAGCTTTACCTGTAAGTTAGTTGAATGCAGGAATTCCTGTTTGGGATTTGCCAAGAATCAGGGCATGAATGTCATGAGTGCCCTCATATGTGTTGACAGCCTCGAGATTCATGCAGTGGCGAATCACGTGATATTCATCACACACTCCGTTGCCTCCATGAATGTCCCTGGCTTCGCGCGCGATCTTTAGTGACTTGCCGGCGCTGTTACGTTTCAGCATACTGATCAGTTCGTGCGGCGCCCTTCCCTGTTCCATCAGGCGTCCGGCACGCAAACAACCCTGAATGGCCAGTGAAATTTCTGTTTGCATGTCTGCCAGTTTTTTCTGAATCAACTGATTGGCACCGATGGGGCGTCCGAACTGCCTGCGATTCATCGAATACTCCAGCGCCGCATGCCAACAAAACTCAGCCGCGCCGAGCGCACCCCAACTGATGCCGTAGCGCGCCATTGTCAAGCATGCAAAAGGAGCTTTGAGTCCCGATGCGTCCGGCAATACCATTTCATCTGTCACGTACACATCATTCATTGCAATACTGCCGGTTGATGACGCTCGCAGTGAGAACTTCCCCTCGATCTTTGGTGTCTCAAGACCCGATGAGCCCCGTTCCAGCAAAAATCCCCGAATCACACCTTCGTCGTCTTTTGCCCAAACCAGAAGAATATCCGCAATCGGTGCATTTGAAATCCATGTCTTTTCGCCATTCAACAGATATCCGCCCTTTACCTGGCGGGCTTTGGTTGTCATGCTGCCGGGGTCAGATCCGTGGTCCGGTTCGGTCAGCCCAAAACAGCCAATCAGGCGTCCGCTTGCCAATTCCGGCAGAAACCGCTCGCGCTGCATATCGCTCCCGAACCTGTGAATCGGATACATGACCAAAGATGACTGTACACTGAGAAAGGAACGATAACTGCTATCCACGCGTTCGATTTCTCTTGCAATCAGCCCATAACTGACGTAACTGAGTCCCGCACAGCCAAATCCATCGATGGTTGAGCCCAGCAATCCCAACTCCCCCATTTCAGCTGCAATCGCAGAATCAAAAACCTCACTTCGATTCGCCTGCACAATTCGCGGCATCAGCGCATCGTGGGCGTATCGTCTCACAGAATCCTGAATCATCCGCTCCGATTCGTCCAGCTGCTCTTCCAGCAGAAAGGGATCCTGCCAGAGAAATTCAGTCTTGCTTCTGCCCGTCTTCATTCATGTCTCCTGACTGTGTTCAGGCCGCTTCGGGTTTCGTCTCGTCACTTCGGAACGCAGCCAACAACTCTTCAATTCGACTCTGTGATGCTTCAACATGTCGCTTCTTTATATGTCCAAACCCCCGGACCGACTCGGGAAAACTCGCCAATTCTACAGCGATTCGATGGTTCTCAACATCAATGGACTGAATCAGTTCCTGCACAAGTTCCTCATAATCCGATATCAGTTGACGCTCCATCCGTCGATCCGCTGACCTTCCGAACGGATCAAACGGTGTCCCCCTCAGGAACCTCATTCTCGCCAGGAATGCAAGGAATCCTTCCAGCCATGAGCCAAATGATAACTTGGCGGGCACACCGGTAATACCGCTTTTTCTTGCCAGCACAGGCGGCGCCATATGAAATTCAATCTTATAGTCACCCTCAAAACCGGCTTCAAGCTGTTTTCTGAATCTTCCATCGGTAAAAAGTCGCGCAACCTCATATTCATCCTTGTAAGCGAGCAGTTTGTAGTAATACCTCCCCACGGCCATTGCAAATCCATTCATGCCGGGAGTACGTAACTTCTCTGCTTCATCCGCAGCATTGACGAGGTCTGCATAGCGCTTCGCATACGCTTCATCCTGATATCTGACCAGCGATTCAGACCGATGGCGGGTGATGTCCTCAAGCGACAGTTCCTCAGGCTGCGCCGGCGTTGCGTCATTCCCGGAAGCCGTGATCTCGCGCTTCAGATCGTCTTGACTTGCTGCCAGTTGCCTGCCGCGATGCAGCGCGAGCTTGTTCATCTCGACCGATCGGCCATTGAGTTCGATCGCCCGTTCCACTGCCTGAAGTGGAATCGGAATCCAACCTTTCTGTATCGCAACGCCAACCATCATCATGTTCGCCGCAATAGTATCGCCAAACAGCTGGTCCGCGAATCGATTGGCATTGAAAATTACGGTATTGGCGCTTGCGACGACTTTCTCGATATTTTCTTTCAGCGTCGAACCGGGAAATTTCAGATCACTGATTCTGGCAAACTCGCCAGGCATCATCTCGTAGTCGTTGATAACGGCAGTTGTGCTCCCGTAGTCAGCTGTTGACAGCACCTTCTCACTCGCCGCGACAACAAGATCCCCTCCAAGTATCAGATTTGCACCACCGCTGGCGACATGTGTGGAAGAGATTTCGTCCGGGTGATTCGCAATCACCAGATTGCTGATAACAGATCCGCCTTTCTGGGCCAGCCCGGTCATGTCAAGCACCGAACATCCGAGTTCGGCCAGATGGGCTGCCATACCCAGGATTGCACCAATCGTAATCACGCCGGTTCCACCTACACCGGTCACGACAATGCAGTATTCCCCATCAATCTCGGACGCGACCGGCTCGGGCAGATTCGAAGGGTCGAATGACTGCGAACCTATGTTCACTGCAGGCTTTCGCGGCTGACCACCATGAACGGTAACGAAACTCGGACAGAAGCCCTCAACACAGGAGTAATCCTTGTTACACGCAGACTGGTCGATTCTTCGTTTGCGACCGAATACGGTTTCGTGCGGAACAATCGCAACGCAATTGGACTGGACCCCGCAATCGCCACAACCCTCACAGACTTCGGTATTGATGAATACACGCTTTGGAGGGTCCGGATACTCGCCGCGTTTTCTGCGTCTGCGTTTTTCGGCCGCACAGGTCTGGTCATAAATGATGGCGCTCACTGCGGGAACATCCCTGCACTGGCGCTGGATCTGGTCCAATTCGCTCCGATCACTCACGCTGACACCGTCAGGCAGTCTGTTTCGGGAACGACAGCTTTCAACATCATCAGTAACCACCGCCACGTGATTCACACCTTCAGCCAATAACTGATTGGCGATTTGGGTGACTGTCAGCGGACCATCGAATGGCTGACCGCCGGTCATCGCCACCGCATCGTTGTAAAGCAACTTGAAGGTCATGGTTGTTTTCGAGGCGACCGCGGCCCGGATCGCAAGAAGTCCCGAGTGCAGGTAAGTACCATCTCCAATGTTCTGAAAAACATGTTTCCGCTTGCTGAACCGGCTCTCTCCGATCCAACTGGCGCCTTCCCCTCCCATCTGGGTGAACCTCGCAGTCGACCGATCCATCCATTGCGCCATATAGTGGCATCCGATTCCGGCAAGTGCGATACTGCCTTCAGGTACCTTGGTCGACGTATTGTGCGGGCAGCCGGCACAGAAGTACGGCACCCGTTGAATCGGTGCCAAGTCGACTTCCCGCCCAATCCGGGATGAGACAAGTTCAGTCGATTGTCTGAGTTCTTCCGAGGGGATATGGGTGAGCGCCTGCCGGCCGATCACCTCGGCAATCTGCATTGCGTTGAGTCTGGCGGTAGACGGAAGAAGCGATCGACCCTCAACGTCCGACTTGCCGACCACCTCGGGCGCATTGGCACGTCCGTAGAGGACGGTCTTTATCTGATCCTCGATCAGCCCTCGCTTTTCCTCGACAACGATAATTTTGCTCAAGCCTTCGGCAAACCTGGACAGTCCCTGCTGTTCCAACGGCCAGCTGAGTGCGATCTTATACAGACGGATGCCTAGTCTTGCGGCCTCATCCTCGCCGATATGCAGCTCTTTCAACGCCCTTCGAACGTCAGAGTACGATTTTCCGCTTGTTACGATTCCCACTTTGGCATGTGCCGAATCCATCACAATCCTGTCCAGGCTGTTCGCCCGCCAGAACGCCTGGACGGCAGGCAGTTTGTGCTCATGAAGGCGCTGTTCCTGCTGCAGTGGCGTATCCGGCCACCTGATGTTCAGGCCGCCCGATGGCAGAACAATGTCTTCAGGTGTGACAAAGCCGGCACGATCCCTGTCTAGCACAATTGAAGCCGACGCCTCCACCGTATCATGAACACACTTCAGCCCGACCCAACAGCCTGAATAGCGGGAAAGCGCCCATCCGTAAAGGCCAAAATCCACAATGTCCTGCACGCCGGAAGGATTGAGAATCGGAATCATGGCGTCGACGAGCGCATATTCGCTTTGATGGGCGGTAGTCGACGATTCGCAGGCATGATCATCGCCCATGGCGACCAGGACGCCACCGTGTCTCGACGTTCCTGCCAGATTTGCATGTCGCAGCGCATCGCCGGAACGGTCCACCCCGGGTCCTTTCCCATACCAGATACAGAAAACACCATCATGCAGTCCGGCACCGTCGAGTTCGGCCTGCTGGGTTCCCCAGATTGCGGTCGCGGCCAGATCCTCGTTGATTCCAGGCTGGAAAACAATATTGTGACGCTCCAGAAATGGCTTCGCCTGCCATAGCTGCAAATCAAGCGCTCCGAGCGGGGAGCCGCGATAGCCAGAAATGTACGCTGCGGTATTGAGTCCGGCAGCGCGGTCGAGGCCAGACTGAAGCATCGGCAAGCGCACCAGAGCCTGAATCCCGGTCACAAAGATCCGACCGGAATCCTTGCTGTACTTGTCGTCTAAAGATACGTTTTCCAACATAATCCGATTGCGGCGACTAATCCATCGCTGCTGTCACACGCCCCATCTGAAGAATTCATCGCCTTCATTCATGTAGAACTTCGACAATACCATTTTGTGCACTTCAGAAGCACCATCGACCAGCCTCGACTGACGCTGGTAGCGATACATCCACTGCAATACGGTGTCTTTCGAATAACCTTTCGCGCCCAGCATCTGTATCGCTGTGTCGACCACGTCATGCAGGGTGTCAGCGACCATGACTTTCGCAATCGACACTTCCTTGCGAGCGTAATCTCCCTGAGCCAGTTTCCAGGCCGCGTGCATTGTCAGCAGCCGGCCGACATGTACTTTGCTTGCTGCTTCACCCAGCATCCACTGGACACCTTCGTGTTCGGTCAGCAGTTTGCCGAACGCCTTGCGGTCGGCGGCATACTCGCCGGCAATTTCCAGCGCGCGGCGACTCAATCCCAGCCAACGCATGCAATGTGTGAGTCTGGCGGTACCCAATCGCATCTGGACGACTTTCATTCCGTCACCCACTTCCAACAGTCTGTTCTCATCGGGAATCTCAAGACCATCGAACTTCAGCTCACAGTGCCCGCCATGCTCTTCAGGTCCCATGATCGGTACCCGTCGAATCAATTCCCAGCCCGGATCATCCCGATCGAACAGAAATGCTGTCAGTCCCTTTCGGGGGTGGTCGGACGTGCGTGCCAGCAAAATAAAATGCTGAGCGACTCCGGCACCGGTGATGAACCACTTATGCCCGTGAATCCGCCACTTGTCACCGGACTTGGTCGCAGTTGTCAGCATCATGCCCAAAGGGTCCGATCCCGACCCTGGCGCCGGTTCTGTCATCGCAAGCGCCGACCGGACATCCCCATCGATGATCGGCTGCAGCCAACGTTCCTTTTGGGCCGGCGTACCCAATCGCTCAAGGACAATCATATTGCCATCATCAGGTGCCGCGCTGTTAAATACAACCGGTCCGAATATTGAACGCCCCATTTCCTCATAGCAGGCAGCCATTCCAACCGTCGACAGACCACCGCCGCCTAGAGCTTTTGGCATCTGCAAACACCAAAGCCCCTCACTCCTCGCCTGTTTCCTTAGAGGCAGAAAGTATTTGTCGGCAATGTTCTCACCCTCATCGTAGGCATCAGGTGCTGATTCAATCGGGATGATGTATGTGTTGACAAAGTCACGGATTCTACGCTGGTAGTCCATGATCTCTGCGCTCAATTCAAAGTCCATTGTGATTCGCTCCCTACATTGAAGACTGAAGATGTCCGCCATCTACAACGATTGTGCTGCCGGTCATATACGAGGAGGCATCGGATGCCAGCAGCAATATCGCGCCATCCAGATGTGCAGGCTGTCCAAAGCGTCGTTGCGGGATTCGTTTTCGTGCTCTTTCTCCCAGCGGGGAATTGAGGTAATCCCGATTGATATCCGTAACCACATAGCCGGGCGCGATGGCATTGACGCGGATATTGAAACGCGCCCACTCACAAGCCAACAGCCTTGTCAGATGATCCAACCCGGCTTTTGCCGCAGCATAGGGGGCGACTCCACCCATGACGCGTATGCCGAGTATGGACGCAATATTGATCACTGAACCGCCCTTGCTGTCTGCAGACATGCAACGCCCTGCCTGCTGCGCGACCAGCCATGCGCCTTTGAGATTGGTGGCAATGACTTCATCCCAGCGCTCTTCAGTCACGTCCAGCGCGTTTTCACTTGAAGCGATCCCGGCATTGTTGACCACGATGTCAATTCGTGTGCTTTGCGCGGTTGCGTCCGCAAACGCGGCCTCAACACTTGCACGGTCGGTCACATCGAGTTTAAGCCAACTTGCACTGCCTCCATCCGCCTGGATTTCGTCGACAGCCTGCTGCAACTGTCGGGTTCGACGCGCGGTCAGAAAAACCCTTGCACCGGCTGCGGCCAGAGTGTGCGAGAAGTGCAGTCCGATACCGCTTGAGGCACCTGTGATCAATGCGGTTTTTCCGGACAGGTCGAAAAGCGATGACACCACTGTATTCATTGGCAACGGGAGTTTATCCCACCATGGAATCCACGTAGCGGTCGCGATCGAGCAAGAGTTCGACCAGCGACATCACACCGTCGCTGTCGGCTGCCTTAAAGGCCTCGACAAATTCGTCGTAGCTCGTGGCCAAATAGCCTTGTGCGCCAAAACTCCTGGCAAATGTGGAAAAGTCCGGATTGACCAGGTCAGTGGCTATCACCCGACCCGGATAGTGGGATTCCTGATATTTGCGGATGGTTCCGAGCACCCCGTTGTTGACTACGACATATGTGATGTCGAGTCCCAGCATCGCAGCTGTTGCCATTTCCTGACCTGTCATCAGAAAACAACCATCGCCCGCAATGCAAACCACCTTTCTTTCCGGGGCGCACATCTTGGCTGCGATGGCTGCCGGCACGCTATAACCCATTGAGCCCGTTGCCGGCGCCAACTGCGTTCGATATTTCGCGCCATAGTAATAGTATCGGTGCAGGACGCCACTGCTGATGCCTGACCCGCTCGCGATAATCGCATTGTGCGGCAAATAGTCTCTCAGCCATCGGATCGCCTGCTCGTTCAAGGTGACAGGACTATCCGGAAGCTTGGTTGAGTGATCGATAAAATGCTGGCGGCCGCGTTCAGTCCAACCGCGCCATCGGTCGCGATTGCGAATGCTCAGATGTCGCAACCGAGCGATGAATGAACCGGATGACGAATTGACTGCGACACTTGGATAAAAGACCCGGCCCAATTCTCCGACGTCCGCATGAACATGAAAAAATGCCGCGTTCGGTTTCGGGGAGTCGACCAGAGAGTACTTCTGTGTCGGCAATTCTCCCAAGCGCGCCCCGATGCATAGGATGTGGTCGCATTCCCGCATCATTTCGGCGAGCCTCGGACCGGTACTGATTCCAAGATCACCGATATAGTTCGGATGTCGGTTGTCAATGTAATCCTGACAACGAAACTCCGCGACAACAGGCAGATTGTTCCGCTCGACAAATTCAGTCAGATGAGCGCAACAGGTCTCACTCCATCCCCCTCCACCAACGATAACCAATGGACGCTGTGCGGCATGCAGGAATTCCGCGACAAGATCAGCCGTGTCTTGCGGTGCCTGTGCATCATTCGATGTGGCGGCCGGAAGATTTTCGACCTGTTCCTGGGCATACAGCACGTCCTCGGGGAAAATCAGCACAACAGGCCCCGGGCGGCCAGACATCGCAGTGTGCCACGCACGACTGACATATTCCGGAATTCGCGAGGTGTCATCAACCTGTTCCACCAATTTTGCCAGGGGACGGAACATGGTTCGAAAGTCAATTTCCTGAAACGCTTCGCGATCGATAAAGCTACGCTGTACCTGCCCAATCATGAGAACCATGGGAGTTGAGTCCTGACAGGCGATATGCACACCCAGACAGGCATTGGTCGCTCCGGGTCCCCGAGTGACAAATGCCACCGCCGGCCGGCCGGTCATTTTTCCCCACGCCTCGGCCATGATCGCGGCCCCGCTTTCGTGTCTGCACGAGACAGTCCGGATACCGCTTTGGTCATACAACCCGTCCAAGGCCGGCAGGAACGACTCGCCGGCGACACAGAATACAGCTTCAGTTCCCTGAGCCGCCAGCTGATCAGCAAGTATCTTGCCGCCGTGTCGGCTTGTTGGGACGGTTGGGACGCCTGTATAGGATTTGTTCGACTGGTACACTTTTCCCCAGACAGTTGTTTTCTGACAAGTCTATTTTACCTGCAAATGAATGGTTGCGTATTCCTCACAGGACTGCCTGGGATAAGCGAATGTCTTGAGTTCTACCCCACCTGCCCGTCTCACAAACCCCACAACTTCAAGCGAACAACTCACTGTGGAAAACAGGTTAAAATAATTCACGTGCAACAGGCCACGCAATGGCGACTTAAAAAACTGCCCGATGAAAGTCGGATTGATCCATGGATGTAACGATTTACCACAACCCCAGATGCTCGAAATCCAGGCTTACCTTGCAACTGCTGCAAAGTAAGAACTGTAACCCGATCGTCGTCGAGTACCTAAAGACTCCTCCATCGGCTGAATCCCTGCAGAAGATTCTCGACGCACTGGGCATGAAGCCCAGAGATCTGATTCGTACGGGCGAGCCGGTCTACAAATCGGAAAATCTCGGTAATCCTGATTTGGCGGATGATGTGCTGATCAGAAAGATGATCGAGAATCCCATTCTGATTGAACGCCCTGTAGTCGTGAGCGGAGACAAGGCCGCGATAGGACGCCCGCCGGAACAGGTTCTGGAAATTCTCTGACTGAGCAGATAATCACCGAATTGGAACCGGAATATCGTGGCGACAGTCACTGTCACTAGGAACGATATCAAGACGATTGGTCTGAGGATCATCATTCTTGCTGCGCTGGGTTCTATCATTGGCGCGGTCGTTTCCCTGCTGGCGCTGTCTTTTGTCGAAGCGGTTCTCTGGCTGAATCGAAATCTGCTGATATCACCAAGTGCGCGGATTCAGCATTCGGAAGACACGCTGTTTCTGAACATCGCCACAGTGCTGGTCCCGACGCTTGGAGGGCTTGCTGTCGGGCTGATTGTGCGCTACATGATCAGGGTGCGACGCGGTTTGGGCCCTTCTGATTCAATCTGGATGGCGCAGACACACAGTACGGGGGAGTCGACCCGGGATGGACTGATGTCCACCTTGGCGGCCATCGTCTCACTGGGAACCGGTGCATCGGCTGGCCAATACGGACCTTTGGTGTACTTAGGCACCATTGTCGGTGCGGTCGCGGCCAAACTCAATATTGACATACGCAATCTGCAGGCAATCAGCATCGCTAGCGGCGTGGCCGCAGCCATCTCGGTCGCGTTCAACGCCCCGATCGCAGGATTGGTTTTCGCTCATGAAGTGATTCTCAGACACTATTCCATCCAGGTGTTCGCGCCAACGGCGGTCGCTGCCGCGGTTGGTTATGTCGTTGCCAATGTCATGTTCAACCGACCGGCTCTGTTTCTGGTGCAATTCGAAGGCATCCAGTTCGGTTATGAATTTGTGTTTTTCGCTTTGATCGGTGTGCTGAGCGCAATTGTGGCTATCGTCTATGCCAAAGGCATCCTGGCCTGCAACGACTTGATCAAACGAACCGATATCCCGATCCAATTCCGTCCGATGATTGCCGGAATCATCCTCGGTCTGGTCGCAATCTGGATACCGGATGTGCTCGGCATCGGCAGCACCACCCTGCGATTTGCCACCATCGATCATGCTTTCGGGCTGGGTGAGCTCACATTGCTCATCATCGCAAAGATCGTGTTGACGTCCATTTGTCTGGGATTCGGTTTTGTTGGCGGCGTATTCAGTCCGATTCTGTTGATTGGAATTTTGTTTGGTGCGCTTTGCGGCGGAATTCTTGATGATTTCACGGCGATCGGCCACTCGGGCATCATCCCTTATGCTGTCTGCGGGATGATGGCGGCGGCCAGTCCAATCATCGGCGCTCCGCTGGCGACCATTCTGATCGTGTTCGAACTGACACGCAACTACGATCTCGCGATTGCGGTGATGGTTGCGGTTGTATTCTCCAATCTGATCTCCTATCGACTGTTCGGCCGTTCGTTCTTTGACATTCAATTGCGTCAGCGAGGATTTGACCTGTCTTTAGGGCGAACAAACGCGCTGACTGTCTATCAGAAGGTCAGCGACCTCATGCACGAGAACTTTCTTCGACTGCGTCCGGATGAGACCGTGGCAGCAGTCAGGGAAAAACTGGATCACAGTTGGTACGACGAGGGCATTGTTGCAGATGAAAACGGCGTGTTTGTCGGCATCGTACAGGCCAAGACTTTGGGCAACTACACTCCGGAATGCCTGATCAACGACACAATCGAACATAACCCCCTGGTCTTCACGGAATTGACCAACATGCGTGAAGCTGTCGAGGATTTCAAGACTTTTACCGCCGATATCGCACCAGTTGTGTCATCGACCGACCGGAAACTGCTCGGTGTGGTGTGGGACTATGATGTGATCCGATCCTATCTGGCAACAATTCAACGTCTCCGGCAAGAAGAAAATGAATCTCTATAGGAAACTTACAGTCCTTCTTGCGCTCTGGGTTTGCGGGTCTGCGCTCGCTCAGGATGAGCAGACATTGACGGTTACCTCGTGGGGTGGCGCTTACGAAAGCGCGCAGCGTGTGGCACTATTCGATCCATTCGAGCAAGATACCGGAATTGAAGTGGTTCTGCATCCCTATTCTGGGGGAATCGAACCGTTGCTGCATGACCGCAAAGACAGTCTCGAATTTGACGTGGCGGATCTTGTCGAGTCCGATGCGCTCTTGGCCTGCGACGAAGGGATTCTTGTCGAATTGGACAGTTCAATGCTTGAGGGTGCCGCGGACGGTACATCAGCTGAAGACGACTTTATCGAAGATGCATGGCTTGCCTGTGGCATTGCGCATATTGAGTATGCGACAGTCGTGGCGTACGATGAGCGTGCATTCAAGGAGGAAAAACCGAGTTCTATCGCTGATTTTTTCGATCTTGATCGATTTCCAGGCAAACGTGCCCTTCAACGCCATCCAAGAGCCATTCTTGAATGGGCAATGCTCTCGTATGGCATTCCGCCCCAACAGATCTATGAACTGCTCAGTTCGGAACGGGGATTGAATCTGGTTACGCGTCGTATGAACCAGATTCGGGACCATATTGTTTGGTGGGAATCCGGGTCTGAACCCCCACAACTGCTGGGAGATGGAACCGTCGTCATGGCGTCGGGCTATAACGGGCGATTCTTTGAGGCGACAATGAATCATGACGCTGCGATTTCTGTGATTCAGGACGGGCATCTGCTGGAATTTGGAGTCTGGGGAATACTTCGCGACTCACCCAATCAGGACGCGGCGGCAAAATTTGTCCGGTATGTCACAGGCACGCAGAAGATGGCTGATTTCTCGAACCGGATTCCCTACAGTCCGACTCGAAGTTCCTCTATCAGACGCATCGGATTGCACGAGAAGTCCAATGTGTCCATGCTGACATACATGACAAGATCAACATCGACGAGTTCCAGCAATGTCGTTCGTATTGCAAGTGGATGGTATTCTCGTACGGAAAAGGTCCGGGAACGTTGGTTCAATGAGTGGCTTAGTGACGGACAGAATTGATGGCAGGTCGCGGCTGGAGAAAGTCGAATATCCATCTGTTGGAGCGTATTACGCTGATTTATCCCTGAAATCTCTTTAGACAAGTCAAAAACAAGAAAAGCCCTGCCGGTATAA
>JAPPIB010000032.1 GCA_028820695.1 Acidiferrobacterales bacterium
GCCAGAATCGGGCTGTTGATGCGAAAATAATGCTCTAACGCGATTTCAGGGTGATGTCGTGCAAAATGATGGAGATATTGCCTGAATGTTCGTTCAAGTGGTGCCAGTATTGATGGTACAGGAGGTATCATCAGGTATTCCTTTTAGCAATATCTCGTCCAAGGTGAACTGTTCAATGTGCTTAGCGGACACCTGAAAGTGCAATCCGCTGACCCCGACACTCAGCAATGCAGCGAAGACCGCAGCCGGAAAATCACTTGAATTCAAGTGTGTGATGCGTTTGCATCAGTCGGTCCCATTGCGGGTTTTCCTTTGTTTTGCGGCTCGTACCGTGATGTTACCTGCCCGATTCCGCTTTGCGCTTTGTCGGTCATGTGAGTTCGAGACCGCGTATATACCAGTTTCGAACGAAAAAAGTCGGCTCCAAAAGTAAATCTATACGACTATTCGTTTTTCTTTACGCAATATTTTGGCTAGGGAAATCTTAAGTCCCGGGCGAGAGACTGTGGGAACTGATATCGGATAAAATATTTATCGGTTTGCTTCAATATCGTCGCAAGTCCCGCACACAGCCCAGATTATGACCAAATCCAGATTCATGAAGTTCGACACAATGTCGCTTCACGCCGGCCAGCATCCCGATTCCGCGACCCGTGCCCGCGCAACCCCCATATATCAGACTGCCTCGTACGTCTTTCAGGATGTCGAGCATGCGGTTTCAGTCTTCAACATCGAGCGTACCGGACACGTCTACTCCCGATTGTCCAACCCGACCAACGCGGTATTTGAAGAACGCATATCGGCTCTGGAGGGCGCGGTGGGAGCTATTGCCACCGCCAGCGGGCAAGCAGCCCTGCATCTGGCAGTTACAACCATACTCAGTGCCGGCGATCACATCGTTTCATCCCAGTCCATCTACGGCGGCTCGCACAACCTGTTTTCCTACACATTGCCGAGATTCGGCATCAACACAACCTTCGTCCATCCCCGTGACCACGATGCCATACGAAACGCCATCCAGCCCAACACCCGACTGATCTTCGGAGAAGTAGTCGGCAATCCGAACTGTGAAATTCTTGATATCGAACAAGTATCCCAGATCGCACATGATCATAAGATTCCTTTATTGATCGACTCAACTTTCACTACTCCGTATCTTTGCAAGCCGCTCGATCACGGTGCCGACATCATCATTCACTCAGCAACCAAGTTCCTGAGCGGACATGGTGTGGTGATCGGCGGAGTACTGGTTGACGGCGGGAAGTTTGACTGGCATGCTTCCGGGAAATTTCCGACATTGACAGAACCTTACGAGGGATTCCACGGACTCAATTTCTCCGAGGAATTCGGACCTGCCGCCTACATCACCCGAGCGCGCAAGGAAGGTGCAAGGGACTTCGGCGCATGCATGAGTCCTACGACAGCATTCCAGATACTCCAAGGCTTGGAAACACTTCCCCTGCGCATGGAGCGTCACGTATCCAACACTCGCAAACTGGTGGAATTCCTGTCTGGTCATAGCGCGGTGGATTGGGTCAGCTACCCGGAACTTCCGGATCATCCCGACAATCAACTTGCCGCCCGGCTATTGCCTAAAGGCGCTGGCGCAGTATTTGCGTTCGGTATCAAGGGCGGACGCGCAGCCGGCCACAAACTGATTGACAAGCTCAACCTCTTTTCGCATCTCGCCAATGTGGGAGATGCGAAATCTCTGGTCATCCACCCGGCCTCAACCACTCACCATCGAATGGATTCAGCAGCACTCAAGGCCGCCGGGATTTCTGAGGGACTCGTTCGCCTGTCGGTCGGACTGGAAGACGCTGACGACCTGATGGCCGATCTTGATATTGCCCTGAAATCATCGCAGCGCAATCGGTAAACCTGCCGTTCATCCGTCTTGATCCATGAAAGTTACCGTCAACGGTCATCAATCCTATGCGTTTACAGGCAGTCGGGAACTGGATCAGCGAAAACAGACTGTCATGTTCGTGCATGGAGCATCCTTGGATCACACCGTGTGGACACTTCCAGCCCGGCACTTCGCCAGACATGGCTGGAATGTACTCGCTGCCGACCTGCCCGGTCACGGCATGTCAGACGGCAACCCCCTCCCGGAAATCTCACAGTATGCGAACTGGCTGTGTGACCTGCTGGACGCAGTCGGGGTCGAACAGACAGCTTTGGTCGGGCATAGTATGGGGTCGCTGGTTGCTCTGGACTGTGCAGCCCGACACCTTGAACGAATCCGCGCACTGACCCTGATCGGAACCGCAGTACCCATGCCGGTTACCGATCAGTTACTGCAAAGCGCGCTCGAAAATAATCACGATGCGATCGACATGCTGACAGCCTGGGGACACAGCCCCGCGGCCCATTTTGGCGGGCATGAAGTACCGGGCATGTGGATGATCGGAGGCACGATGAGGTTATTCGAACGCGCCAGACCGGGTACACTATACAATGATCTGAACGCCTGCAATAACTACACGACCGGTATCGAGATGGCACAACGTGTCACTTGTCCGACAATGTTCATTCTCGGAGAGCACGACATGCTGACACCGAAGCGATCAGCTCTGGAACTTGCGAAAAACATCAGTGACACTGAAATCGTCGTGTTGCCGAAAACCGGGCATACGATCATGTCGGAACGACCGGACGCATTGCTTGATGCACTGGCCCGAATCGTCTAGCCGAAACGGCTCGCCCATCAGCACCTTGACATGAACGAACTCATCACCTCAATGGTCGATCAGGGCGGGTCGCACATGTGGCTGGTCCAGATTGTGATTGTCCTGATCGTCACTCTGGTTGCCAGCCGCGTCCGACATTTCCTGATCAATCGTGTTGAGTCGAGACTTGCGTCCACCGAGTTCATCTGGGGCAAGGTGACTGCCCGCTCAATCCGAACACCGGCGGCACTGTTGATCTGGGCGATCGGAGTGCTGTATTGCTTCGAAATCGTCCGCATCGAATTTGAACTGGCGATTCTGGATGCCCTCCCTTCCATCCGCAAAGTCGCAGTCATCGCGATCATGACCTGGTTTCTCTACAGATTCATAGGCGTATATGAGACCGAATACACTCAAACCAAAGCTGACTCCCAAGCTTCAATTGACAAGACGACAGTTCAGATCACTGTCAAGATCCTGCGCATTGCCGCAGTGATTCTGGGTGTCTTGGTGACCATGCAGACTTTGGGTCTGAGCATTGCCGGAATTCTGGCGTTCGGCGGAATCGGCGGTATCGCAATCGGGTTCGCCGCCCGGGAGATGATTGCGAATTATTTTGGCGCGCTGATGCTCTTCATGGACCGGCCGTTTCAGATCGGTGAAACCATTACATCCCCCGATCGGGACATCGAGGGAACTGTCATTGAAATCGGCTGGCGGCACACGACAATACAACGGTTTGATTCCAGAACGCTGTACGTTCCAAATTCAATGTTTGCCTCGATTTCAGTTCGAAACCTGACGCGACAGAGCAATCGCAGAATCTATGAGTATGTCGGGATCCGCTATGACGATGCGAACAGTCTTGCAGATATTCTCAGAGATACCAAAATTATGATTCTCGATCATCCGGGAATCGATACGAGTAATTCCATCATGGTGAATTTCGATCGGTTTGCACCTTCTTCGCTGGACTTCTTCATCTACTGCTTTACCAAGACAGTGGTCTGGTCCGAATACCATGACGTAAAGCAGGATATCCTGATGAATATCATGCAAATCATTGATGATCATGGCGCTCAGATCGCTTTTCCGACCTCCACCGTTCACTTGGCTGACGACGCTGAACTCGACTTCCTGATTGACGAGGATCTCGCGGACAGTCCGCTGTTCGGTACAGATTAGGTCGGTCAGATCGCCGCGACAGATGTTTTTCCTCGGGCAAGTTCCCGGTAGGTGATATACAGCGTGCTGAGCACGATCACGCTCGCACCCAGCATCGCGGACAAGGTCGGAATTTCCGAAAATACGAAGTAGCCGACGATGATCATGAAGATCATCCTGGTGTAAATGAAAGGCGCAACAAAGTGAGCCTCACCCAAGGCGTAACCTCGCACATCCATATAGTTTCGAAGCGACGACGTGGCTGCCACCATGATCAGTAAAACCCACTCGCGCATAGTCGGTGTTTCCCATGTCAGTATCGCGGGCGGCAGACTGCCAGCGCCGAGAATCATGGCAAAATACAAAACGATGGTGCCGGCGTTTTCGGTGGTCGACAGCTTCTTACCCAGGATCAGGGTCAGCGCAAATGCTGTCGAAGCGAATATCGGAGCAAGCCAGCGGATGCTGAACGGCTCGGGCAGATAGCCGATCACGATCACCGCACCCAGAAATCCCAGTACCGATGCCAGCGCTCTTCGCACCCCGACTTTCTCGCCCAGCAGAGGGATACTGAACGCGGTGACAAACAATGGCGTCGTGAAGAACAACGCGGTCACGGTTGCCAGTGGCAGTATCATTATCGAATAGAAGCCCAGATTGATGGCGATCACACCGATCAACCCCCGAACTACATGGAGTTTCAGACGCTCGGTACGAAATCTGAATCCCGACTGCAGGAACGAAAGCGAAAATATGATCAACGAGCCGGCGGCACCGCGGATGAACACAGTCTGCGCCGAATGAATCGAGCCCGCAAGTTCGTGCACCCCTGCGCTCATGACAGTCGCTACTGCAGCGGCACCGACAATCCAGATCGCGCCACGGACATTGTTCGCTGCTAGAACCAATTGACTATCACACGCAAATCAGACACCAGACCGGAGGAAAAAATTCATGGACTTGGGTATCAAAGGTAAAAACGCATTGATATGCGCCTCAAGCAGAGGCTTGGGAAAAGGTTGTGCCAAAGCGCTTGCCACCGAAGGCGTCAACGTCTGGCTCAATGGCCGGGACGAGGATACCCTGAATGCGGCGGCGCAGGAAATCCGCAAGGTTGCCCAAGGTGATGTCACCGCCATTGCCTGCGATATCACAACTGAAGACGGCCGCAACCTTGCGCTGTCACAAACGCCTGATCTCGACATCCTTGTCAACAATGCCGGCGGCCCGCCGGTCGGAGATTTCCGCCAGTGGGGCTTGCAGGACTGGCATTCGGCATTGAACAACAATATGCTTGCCCCAATTGACCTGTTCAATCGGGTACTGGATGGCATGATCGAACGCGGTTTCGGTCGTATCGTCAACATTACATCATCTTCGGTAAAAGCACCTGTTCAGAACCTTGACCTGTCCAATGGCGCACGGTCGGGCCTCACCGGATTTTTCGCCGGCGCTTCCCGCCAGGTGGCACCGTTCAACGTGACGGTGAATTCCATCCTGCCAGGTCGTTTTGACACCGACCGATTGCGCTCCAGCATGCGACCGGCGTCAGAGAAATCTGGAAAAACCATCGATCAGATGCTTGAAGTCGGTAAAGCCCAGATTCCATCAGGACGATATGGGTCGTCCGATGAGTTCGGTGCATTGTGTGCGTTTCTTTGCAGTGTGCACGCCGGTTACATCACCGGGCAGAATATATTGATCGATGGCGGACTGGTAGCACTCAACCTCTGATCGCACCGATCGGAATTTCCAATGTGACAGTTTCCGGAAGCAGGCACACTGTATCGTCGCACGCCTGCAGGAGAACCTCGATTACCGGACCGAATTCACGGATTTCGGTCCGGTTTCGCTCAAGTCGTACCTGGACCTCGACCTTATCCGACCACACGCTGATCGGCTCCGGCTGAAATTCAGTGGACAGCATTTCGGGTGGCGGATACACGGTGCCGGCCAATGTCCATTCATCATCGGACACGCTCACTTTGGTTCCGATCAGGTTTTCGGCAGCAGGACGATCCGACTGCACATGCCAACCTTCATCCAGGTCAATCTCAACCGTGGCGCTGAGAGCAGTGTCTGATGCGGCTGAAATCGACACAGACACTTTGGCATGACCCGACGCGCCATACTCATACATCCCGGCGGAATCGAGCTGCTGTTCCAGTATAGCCGTCAATGCATAGATCCAGGACGACGGAGCTGAATTCAGGTCGGTGCCGAACGCCTGAAAAATCTGCCTGGCACGCGATTCATACGTCTTGTCACCGGTTCGATGGTACAGTTGGGAAAGTGACTTTGCGGCGACGGAGTTACCGGACGGCAACGCGCCGTCAAAGCGATCCTTGGTGCGGACGATCAGGCCTTTGGAATCGTCAGCGGCCGTCGAGTACAGTCCACCGCGTCGGATGTCCCAGAACAGCTTCAACAGGCGCGCTGCCGTCTGTTCGCCCCGCTCAAGCCAAATTCTGTCGCCGGTGCGGTCATATACACTGACAAGCGCCTGCAGGTAGTAGGCGTAGTCGCGCAGCTTACCCGGCTCTGTCAGCTGTCCGTCGATACTGATGCGGTACAGGTTGCCGCTGTCACCGCGATGATTGTGCCAGATCTCATCGGCTGCCCGCACGGCCGCATCCCGATAGCGTGTGTCACCGGTGATTCGCGAGGCTTCCGACAACGTCGTGATCATCAGTGCGTTCCAGGCTGTGATGACCTTCCGGTCCAGAAAAGGATGCTCGCGCTTGTCCCGGTAAACTCTCATGCGCTCAGTGGCTATGCTGAGCCGCTTCAGATACTCACCGATCTCAGTCTTCTGTGCCTGGGCCCTGTGCTCCGGCGATACCGGTACGAACAGTATGTTGACCCCTTCAAAATTTCCCTCGCTCGTCGCGCCGTAATGTTCGATTGCGAACTGGCCATGCTCGCTTGCTGCCTCGATGATCTGCTGCGGTGTCCAAACGAAGAACCTGCCCTCCTCACCCTCACTGTCGGCGTCGGTCGCCGAGAAAAATACGCCGTTGCCGTCGGTCATGTCTCTGAGCACATAGTCCAGGGTCTGGACCGCGACCCTCCTGTAAAGCGCTTTGGCGGTGAGTTCGTACGCATACAGATAAGCGAGCGCGATCTGCGCCTGGTTGTACAGCATTTTCTCAAAGTGCGGAATAAGCCACTCGCGGTCGACAGTGTAGCGATGAAAGCCACCGCCGACATGATCGCGTATGCCCCCGAACGCCATTTCAACCAGTCGCTTCTCAGCAAGTGCAAGTGCATCGCCATGCTGATATCTCATCGCCGCATCCAGCAACAGGAACAGTTCCGGTTCGGAGGGAAATCTCGGTGTCGGTACGGAAAACTCATCACGCGATTCATCCTCTTCAATCAACTGTGTGATCACACTCTCGACCTGTGACCTGCCGATCCTGACATTGGCTGCCGACGTGTCGACGTAACCTTGAAGAATTCGGGTGATTTCAGCCGCTGTCGAAAGAATCACCGCCTGGTCACGGGTCCACACCTCATGCACACGCTGGAGAATCTGCATGAATGCCTCCCTGGGTTCATAGGTCATCCCGATGAAGGGTTCGCGCTGCGGTGTCAGAAACACATGCAACGGCCAGCCGCCGCTTCTGCCCATAACCTGAACGGCCAGCATGTGCAGCTCGTCCACTTCGGGATTCGATTCCCGATCAACCTTGATCGCAACAAAGTTCTGGTTGAGGTAGCCCGCCACCTCAACGTCATCGTAACTCTCCTCTTCAATGACGTGACACCAGTGACAGGCGGAATATCCAATGGATAAAAGCACCGGGACACCCCGTCTTTGCGCTTCAGCAAAGGCTGGATCACCCCACGGAAACCAGTTCACGGGGTTATGGGCGTGCTGTCTCAGATAAGGGGACTTCTCCAGCAGCAGCCGATTGGCATATTTCGGGGTGCCGTCGGCCTGAAGATGCTGCGAGCGGATCTGTGTGGATTCGGTCCGGGACCACGCGGTGTCGATTTTGCCTAAGACTTCCCCAGGCAGATCGGCCGCACCGGGAAGCGGATAAAAATCCGAAGCCTGTGCTGCTAGCGGGGCTGTCACAACCCAGGTCAGGACTGCCGCTGCAATCGTCCGTGAACATGGAAGTTTCTGCCAGTTGGAATACATGACCGTCTCAGGCTCGACGAGCCGCTTTCGGGGGCCCGATGCGTCCCCAGACGACACCGATCAGCAATCCCGCGGTATGTGCGAAGTTCGCGATATCGCCAAGCAGGCCGGTCCAGCAGATTGCGAACCAGATCAGCATAAACGGAATGATCGCGGGTGGAAACACACCGCGATACATGACTGGATTGAATTTTGACTGCATCCAGATATAGCCGAAAAGCGCATAGACCACCCCGGACATTCCGCCAAAAACCGGTCCGGACATCATGAACTCAGCCAGATTCGAGAGGATGGCCGAGGCCAGGAAGAACAGGACCATGAACAGCGACCCTTCAATCCGCTCGATTGCGCGTCCCATGATCAGCACCCACAACAGGTTGAATACCAGATGATAGATGTTGAAGTGAATGAATGCCGGGGTCACAAGCCGCCACAGCTCAAGTTCGGAGGTGGCGTCAAGGCCGGTCAGGGTTGTTGAGATCAGCATCGTGGAGAGCATCGGCCAGTTGGAACCGAAATTAGTCAGCAACGTCAGGAACAGTGACGTTGCGATGAGGCCAAGTGTAACCGGAATTCTCCGATACATTTCGATCTTTCAGTCTCCGAGGACTTCTATACGGTCTGAATCGCCCAAGGTAACCGTCCGGCCGTCAAGCGTCGTAAAGGTCCGCCCCTTGATGTCTTTGTGGTATGCCTCGTAGATGGCAGGCTCTTCGCGACCATCGCTGACAACGTGAATGGTGATGATTGAATTGTCCGCCTGCCATTTGAAGAAGTAAACCACGCCGGATGCGAGCACCAGCACGATTACGGTGCTGTAGATCACCCATTTGGAGGGCCTGATAAAGGTCGAATCGCCGGGTTTGATCTTCTGCACGGTGCGAATGACCGGTCGGAACCGGGTCTGGTACACAAGCAGGACGATCACTATGACAATGACCGTAAACAGTATCTTCGTCAGCATGTAGCGACTTGCGAAAACCTATTCGAATTGTTGAGGAATAAACACAGACTGGTGATCGGATATTGTACGACAAATGACTTTCGTCTTCGCCCGTCAGAATTAGCATTCAGCCAATTCCCACTTGTTCCTTGCACCGAATCCAATTGTGATTTAATGCTTTGCTCAACCGCCATTCACCTTCAATATCCAGGTTTCTCCGTGAGGTGATGCAAAAATTCTATCTGACAATTGCGGCCATCTGCATCGCGCACGTTCTGGGCATGGTACCGTTCGCCATCTATCCCACACTGATTCCGATCCTTCAGGCCGAGTGGAGTGCCAGCAATACCGCGATCGGATGGGTTGCGGGAATATATTTTGGCGGTTATCTGGTCACGGTCATCATTGTCGTCCCCCTCACTGACCGTGTCGATGCGCGCAAGGTGTACCTGTTGTCAATGGGATTGACTGCGATCGCGCCGGTGGCGTTTGCATTCGGCACGTTCGGCGTCGGATCAGCCAGTGTGTGGAGATTTGTGCAGGGTGTGGCACTGGCCGGCACCTACATGCCGGGACTCAAGGCGATGGTGGACGCCGTTCCGGACCGCATGCAGAGTCGAACGGTGGCGGTCTATACCATGTGTTTCGGCCTGGGGGTTGCCGTGTCTTTCCTGATCGCGGGCGTACTGGCCGCCACCATGACCTGGCGGTGGGTTTTTGTCGCATCCGCGGCCGGTCCATTGCTCGCACTGTGCCTGGCCTGGCTTTTCCTGCCTGCGGCCGTACCGAAGGAAACGAATGGAAAGTTCACGTTGCTGCCTGACTTTCGGCCGGTCATCTCGAACAGAAAGACGCTCGGATTCAGCATCGCCTACGGCGTGCACAATGTGGAACTTTTCGTGTTCCGTTCCTGGGCGGTGGCTTTTTTGTTCTTTGCCATGACGCAGCGGGAAGCTGGATGGTTGGGCTCGGGCTGGAATCCCGCAATCATCGTGGCATGTGCGACGCTGGTCGCACAACCGTTCAGCGTGATCACCAACGAGCTTGCCGATCGGCTCAACCGCGAAAAAGTGATCACATGGGTGATGGCGCTCTCCGCCACGACCGGTGTCGCACTCGGTTTTTCCAGCCAGATGTCGATGCTTGTGATTGTGACGATCGCCGGACTCTACGCCATCATGACCATCGCTGATTCAGCATCGATCACTTCCGCGGTGATCAAGAATGCAGACTATTCGGTACGAGGCACCACAATGGCACTGCATACCCTGATCGGGTTTGTCGGTGCGTTCGCAGGCCCGATCCTGTTTGGTGCGGTTCTCGATCTTGCCGGTGGAGATCAGCGGCCGACCGCCTGGGGACTCGCATTCACAGCGGTTGGCATCGCGGTGATCATCGGACCGCTCGCGATCCGCCGCACTGCCCGCACACACTGATCGGTCAGACAGCTGATCATGGGCGCGGCTTGTCGGTATGACAGTCGGGCAGAAACAATTACAATACGGTTATTTGCACGATTCGAAAGTCCATCGCTCATCATGAAAACTCTCACTCGAAAAAACCCCTTGCGCAATCTGCTTGCGTTGTCTTTGTTGGCGATTGCGGCAAGCGTAATTGTGCCGTCCATTGCAAACGCCCAGTTGCTGCGACATGCATCAGAGTGGCCGAATACGGATTTCAGCAATGCCATCATCGACATCAACGAAGTCATTTCCGGTGGCGTGCCCAAAGATGGCATTCCGGCAATTGACGACCCGGAATTCGTCAGTGTTGATTCGGCCGCAGCCTGGCTGGATCCCCTCGAGCCGGTCATCGCACTGGATATTCTTGGCGAGGCGCGTGCCTATCCCCTGCAAATTCTGATCTGGCATGAAATCGTCAACGACAAGCTCAACGATCGGTACGTCGCGGTGACGTTCTGCCCACTTTGCAACGCTTCGGTTGTTTTCGACCGAAATGTGGTCGGTACCATTCTTGACTTTGGCACGACAGGGCGTCTTCGACACAGCGACCTGATCATGTATGACCGGCAGACTGAATCATGGTGGCAGCAGATTACCGGTCAGGGTGTAGTGGGTGAGTTTGCAGGCATCAACCTCAAGCGGCTTCCCGCCCAGATTGTCTCGTTCGGGGAGTTCAGGTCCGCCTATCCCGAAGGTGAGGTCCTTTCCAGAGATACGGGATACAGACGGAATTACGGCGACAATCCCTATCGGGGTTATGATGACATCGACAATCAGCCCTTTTTGCTGTCTGATCCTGCCGACCCGAGATTGCCGGCGATGGAGCGGGTGATCAATGTCTCGGTCGGCAACCGCCATCGTGTGTACCCGTTCACTGTATTTGAGACTGAACCGGTGATCAATGACCGGATCAATGGCATTGAAGTGGTCATTTTCAGTCAGGACGACGTCGCATCCCCGCTGGACAGGCGGACCATTGCGGATTCCCGGATCATTCCGTCGGCCACTGCGTATCGCCGACAGGTGGACGGCCAGACACTGACATTCGAGAGACAGGATGGTGTGTTCTACGACCGGGAAACCGGATCGCGGTGGAACATTTTCGGACAGGCGGTCGAGGGTGAGCTAGCAGGCACACAGTTGGACGATATCGACAATGGCCAGCATTTTGCATTTGCCTGGCTGGTCTTCCACCCTGACTCGGAGATCTATCGCAGCGAGTGAACCCCGGTTCACGGCGAAGCGTCCCTGTTGCCGAATGTCCCTTTCGACAGGCCAACGCGATCGGTCACCGCATTGATACGATCAGCCGGGTGCGCCGGACCGGCGGGTCAACCGGATGGTTTTCGACTGTGGTCACGCTATGATCAGTCCAATTCGTCGCCGCATTGCCGCCGATGTTGAAGTGATTCAACCAATTTGACATTTCGATGATGAAAGAAGAGATATTCCCCATCCTGAAGCTTGCCGGACCGGTCATGCTCGGGAGGATCGGGGCGATCTTGATCGTCACCATCGACGTCGCCATGTGTGGCTATGCCGGCACCCGGGAGCTGGCCTACTACGGATTGGCGAATGGCCCGCATGTTTCCCTGATTCTCATCGGGATCGGATCGATATTGCCGATCGCCATCCTGACTGCGAAGTCTGACGGGGCGGGCAATCATGTCAACTGTGGAATGATTCTGCGCGTCGGTCTGATGCATGCACTTGTGATCGGAATCGTGCTCGGCATCCTGATGCAGTTCGGGGAGGAATTCTTCCTTGTGACCGGTCAGAATGAGGAGCTCTCCGCCGGCGGCGGCGCGGTGTTGGCGATGCATGGTCTAGGGCTTGCCGGACTGCTATCGATGATCGCCATCTCCCTGTTTCTGGAAGGTCTGCAGCGCCCTATTCCAGCGATGGTGGTGTCAATCGGGGTGAATTTCATCAACGTGTATCTGAACTGGGTTTTCATTTTCGGCAATCATGGCGCGCCGGCAATGGGTGCGGAAGGCGCGGCGCTGGCGACGAGCATTGTGCGGTGGGTCGCGGTTATCTTGCTGGCCAGCTATCTCCTATTGAGCATTGACCGCGTCAAGTACGGCCTGAAGGAGAAAATGACACAGCTTCGCAAGATCTCGAAAAGCCTGCGCGAGCTTGGAAATCCCACTGCAATCGCCCACGGCATGGAGTCCACATCATTCCTTATACTGACGCTTTTTGCCGGATATATGGGTATTGCCGAAACCGCGGCCTGGGCAATCGGGCTGAACATACTGACTATCGCCTTTATGATCGCCCTTGGATTCGGGATGGCCGCGAGTGTCCGGGTGGCCAACCATCTGGGCCGTCAACAGCCGCATCGGGCCGCCGGTTCCGGATGGATCGCATATCGGTTGGGTGTGGTCGTTCTGGGATTGCTGGCGTTTGTATTCCTGGGGTTTCCGGAACAGATGACAAAAATCTACAGTCAGCAGCCAAGTGTGCTGCAGCTGGCGGTGCCGATGATGCTTATCGCCGCCTTTGCGGTCACCCTGGATGGAATGCAGGCGGTCGCGGTCGGCATCCTGCGCGGTTACCAGGACATGTGGTACATCACACTGTCGCTGACCTGCTCGTTCTGGGTGGTCATGATCCCCCTTTGGTTTTTCGGTTTCAAGCTGGAATACGGGCCATCTGGACTGATGGCATCGATCTTATTTGCTGCGCTGACTGCAAATATCATGTTGCTGGTGCGATTCCGCATACTGGACCGACGGCTGAGATCGACCTGACCGCGTCGCGCGATAGGTCAGCGAAATTCGACTTGTTCGCAGGTGTGCTGATTCTGACGGACAACCAATTGGCCAGCGACATGGCCGATTCGCGGCGAAACAATCCGGCAATCAAACGCCGGTGGCGTGAGCTATTTCTTTCCGGACCACAGGCGCAACCAGTTCGGGGAGCGGTTTTTCCTGACTTCCAGATTCTGGAAGTCACGTCGTTTCGCACCCAGGTACAACTGGCGCGGACGTCCGATTCGCTGCGACTCGTCGCTGGTATACATTTCTTTCCAGTGGGCGACCCATCCGACCGTCCGGGCAATCGCGAACAGAACTGTAAACATCGGTATTGGAAAACCGATCGCACGCAGGATGATCCCGGAATAGAAATCGACGTTGGGGTACAGTTTCTTTTCGATAAAGTAGCTGTCCTTCAGGGCGATTCTTTCGAGTTCCAATGCGATCGGAAGCAACGGGTCGGAAACCCCGAGTTCATCAAGAACCTCGTGGCAGGACTGGCGCATAATCGTTGCCCTGGGGTCGTAGTTCTTGTAAACGCGATGGCCAAAGCCCATCAGTCGGAACTTATCGTCCTTGTCCTTGGCACGGGCAACAAACTTCGGGATGTTTTCCACCGTTCCAATCTCACCGAGCATTTTCAGCACCGCCTCATTGGCGCCGCCATGCGCCGGGCCCCACAGGGATGCGATACCAGCTGCGATGCAGGCGAATGGGTTGGCACCCGATGAACCTGCAAGCCGTACCGTTGATGTCGACGCATTCTGCTCGTGATCAGCATGCAGGATCAGGATCCGATCGATGGCTTTCGCAACAACGGGATTAATCTTGTATTCCTCGGAAGGAACCGAGAACATCAGGCGCAGAAGATTTTCCGAATAGGAGAGGTCATTTTTCGGATACATGAACGGCTGCCCCTTGGCGTACTTATAGGCATAGGATCCGATCGTCGGCATTTTCGCGATCAGCCTGTGCGCTGCCACCATACGCTGATAGGGATCATGCACGTCGGTGTCACTGTGATAGAACGCCGACAGCGCACCGACAACGCCAACCATGACCGCCATCGGATGTGCTGAACGCTTGAATCCGCGATAGAACGACACCAGCTGCTCATGCAGCATCGTATGGAGTGTGATCTCGTTTGCAAACTGCTCGCTTCCCTGTTTTGAGGGAAGTTCGCCGTGCAGCAGCAGATAACACACGTCAAGGTAATCCGCACCATCGACCAACTGTTCGATCGGGTAGCCCCGATGCAGCAAGACCCCGTTTTCTCCGTCAATGAATGTAATCTCGGACTTGCATGACCCGGTTGATGTGAAGCCAGGATCATAGGTGAACATCCCGGTCTTGCTGTACAGACTCGTGATGTCGATCAGGCTCGGGCCTTCGGTTCCATCTACAATCGGGAATTGATACTGATCGCCGGTGCGGTTGTTGACAAGTGTTACGCTATCCTTGCCGAGCAACTGATCTGCGCCGCCCGGAGATGCGGATACATTTCTTGCTGCCATATGGTCTCCTGGATGATTCGGTTGAATTCGCGACATTGCACTTCTGTGAACGTCGCAATTGCTGGGTCTGAAATAATTGCCTGAATCGGAGCGTTACGAACCTATCAGGCATCAGTCGCGAGGTCTGGCAGACAATATAGTGTAAATTTTTGCGAGTGTCCAAATAAATTACGATCTGATTGGCAAAGGCATGTTCATCGTTTGGGTTTCACCTGCTCCAAGTATTTGGAGAATTCAACAACACACAGGATAATATTGCCTATCGGGTGACACCCGGAATGTTGAATTTTCCGGCAGTGGAGCTGGGGCGGTGCAGTTGACGCTGCATCCTCAACTCAAGTGTGTATCTCGCAATCACATCCCATTGGGGAGATGGACAGGTATGGATGAATCTCACTCGCTGGCGACTGAACAGCTACAGAAACTCGACAACGATCATCATCTTCATCCGTTTACCGATTCAAAGGTATTGCACGACATCGGCACACGGATCGTAACCCACGGTGACGGCATCTATATCTGGGATTCCGAGGGTCATCAGATCATCGACGGAATGGCTGGACTTTGGTGTGTGAATATCGGGTACGGTCGGGAAGAACTGACGCAAGCGGCGGTCGACCAGATGAGGCAACTGCCTTACTACAACACGTTTTTCATGACCTCCCATCCGCCTGTCATCGCCCTTTCGGAACAACTCGCCAAAGTCACTCCCGCATCCATCAATCACGTATTCCTGACCAATTCCGGGTCGGAAGCGAATGACACTGTCATTCGTATGGTGCGACGGTATTGGTCCATTCGAGGCAAGGCGGACAAGTCAGTCATCATCAGTCGACACAATGCCTACCACGGCAGCACTGTCGGCGCCGCCAGTCTGGGCGGCATGTCAGACATGCATGCTCAGGGCGGGCTGCCGATTCCAGGTATCCGGCACATTCAGCAACCGTACTGGTACCAGGAAGGTGGTGACCTCAGTGCGGATGAGTTCGGTCTGGTCGCGGCGCAAGCACTGGAACGTGAGATCCAGGAGGTCGGTGAGAGCAATGTCGCTGCATTTATCGCCGAACCGATTCAGGGTGCCGGCGGGGTGATTGTCCCGCCGGATTCGTATTGGCCGGAAATTTCGAGGATCTGCGACCGCTATGAAGTTCTTCTGGTGGTGGATGAGGTTATTTGCGGATTCGGGCGCACCGGGAAATGGTTTGCCACCGATTACTATGATCTGAAACCGGATCTGATGGTCATGGCGAAGGGGCTTTCGTCAGGCTACCTTCCGATCGCCGCGGTGGCTGTCTCTGACGGTGTCGCTGACGTACTGATAGAGGATGGCGGTGAATTCGCGCATGGGTTCACCTATTCGGGACATCCTGTATCCTGTGCGGTCGCAACTGAAAACATCAGGATTCTTGAGCGCGAGGGAATCATCGAGCGCGTAGACCGGTCGATCGGCCCTTATTTTCAGCAGCAGCTTCGTACTTTGGAGGGTCACCCGTTGGTGGGTGAGATCAGGGGTGTCGGATTAATCGCTGGAATTGAGATCGTCGAGGACAAGCGGACGCGCAGCAGGTTTGACAGCGAACTGAACGTCGGGATCCGCTGCCGGGAGTTTGCAGCCCGGCGCGGACTCATCATGCGGGCTGTGTGGAATTCCATGGTGCTGTCACCTCCGCTGGTCATTACGAAGTCACAAATCAACGATCTGGTTGAAATTGTCGCCGGCAGCCTGGACGACCTGATGCGTGATCTGAGAGTCTGATGCGTCATCGGTGATGTCGAAAGGCTTCGCTCAACGCGGGCCAGAGCGTCTGGCTGGAGTCCGGAAGCGACATAAGTTTCGGCGAACAACGCGCGCACAGGAATCGGCACGGCTGTCACGCGCAGACTGAGAGTTGGCTCGCCTCAGACAAGCGGATAACCCTGCGTCAATTGCTTTCGACCCCGTGTCAGGACTTACTTGAGTTGGCCGTTGGTGAAAGACATCAGCCTATCCAACCTTCAGGGCCGTTTGATCTGGACTTTTACTGGAATCGTGTCGATCGACCACAGACCGTCGCCGTTCGCGGTGTTTACTACCGGCAATTGAATTCGCAATTTCCGGAATTGACTCAGCAGGCAATTTTGCTCTCGCTTCCTCCCAAGAATTCCTGAGCGACAACGCAGCTGGTCCAAATGCAGTGGGGAGCAGGCGCTCAATCGGATTTCTTTCAATTTTACCAGGGTTGAATATAGCCAGATTCAATCAAACGGTGTCGGCACTTTTTGAGTTCATCAGGCGCAAAAAGTGTATGCCATTCTGAGTTTTCATAAACGAGTGCCTCAACAGTCAAATCTAGTCGACCCATCTTAAAAAGTTTGGTATATCCATAAGAAGCTGTAGCAGCATTTATCAGAATTTTTGCTGTACTTAACCCTCCATGTTGATGAAGCATTTGTAAAAAATATTTTGCCGTGTAGCCAATGGCATTAGCTTCGCTATATATATTATTCATCGCAAGATTGAATCTCTGTTCTTGTGTCGTCATAACGTAATCACCTATCGCTCCTCTTTTACCAATCTTCAATGTTTCTTTTTGTTTGCTTGCATGCTTGCAGAGTAATTTCGACTACTACTCAGGCATCTTCCAAAGTCACTTGGCCAATAGTTTCCCTAACTCTTCATTTTGTTCCATGGAAGTTTCCAAGTGCGATAAGACAACCGGTCTGATCCGTTTACGTTGAACATATTCTTGTATGGCCTCGGCTAACAGGCCAGAAACGTTCTAGTGCTGTTCTTAGGCAAGTGCTCTGAGGTCATTCCAAACAGTCTCGTTCAGATGGTCAGTTCGGGGTAAGTAGTTACTAATTATCTATCACTTCCACACACTGGAACAAAGCGGAATGATCGATCAGAGATGTATCCAGAAGGAACGGAAATCGAACTTTTGCTGTGCTCGGGTCACTCGGGTCTTGGCAATGGAGGTAGACCAAGTTCCTTGAGAAACGCGCTATGTTTCGCTGTTGACTCTCGAACCCGTTTCTCGATTTCAGTCAACTCCATGTGCGTGGTCGATAAATCAATCGCGACCTCCGGCTTGGCTGTGCTGACATAGCGGGAGATATTCAGGTTGAAATCGTTGGCTTCGATTTCTTTCATCTCCACACATCTAGAGTATCGTTCGATACTTTCCGGGCGTTGCTGGTAAGTGTCGATGATCTTCTCGATATGTTCGTCGGACAGGTAGTTTTGTCGTTTGCCCTTCTCGAAATGCTCGGACGCATTGATGAACAGGACATCGTCGGGCTTCTTGCACTTCTTAAGGACGAGAATGCAAACCGGGATACCGGTCGAGTAAAACAAATTCGCAGGCAGGCCGATAACGGTGTCAATATGCCCATCTTCAAGGAGCTTGCGGCGGATTTTCGCCTCCGCGCCACCGCGGAACAGTACGCCGTGCGGCAGGATGATCGCCATCACTCCGTCATCTTTGAGGTAATGGAACCCGTGCAGCAGGAAAGAGAAGTCCGCTGCTGACTTCGGGGCTAGACCGTAGTTCTTAAAGCGCATGTCCTCACCCAGGGCTTCGTTTGGTGTCCAGCGGTAGCTGAACGGTGGGTTGGCGACTACAGCGTCGTAGTGAGGCTTCTTGGCTGGGTTCGTCTCGCGAAGCAAACCCCAGTCGTTGGTCAGCGTGTCACCGTGATAAATTTCAAACTCGGTGTCCTTCACCCCATGCAGTAGCATGTTCATCCGCGCGAGGTTGTAAGTGGTGATGTTCTTCTCTTGCCCATGGATCATACCAATACAGTGCGATCCTCCCATACGCTTGCGCACATTGATCAGCAACGAACCCGAACCGCAGGCAAAGTCCAATACGCTGTCAAGGCGCGTCCGTCTGCCGGTCTTGGGTTCTTGGCTATCGAGGGTGACGATGGCGGAAAGAATGTCCGAAATCCGCTGCGGCGTGTAGAACTCACCCGCCTTTTTGCCCGAGCCAGCAGCGAACTGGCCAATCAGGTATTCATAGGCATCTCCCAATGTGTCTGTTTCCGTGGAGAACTCAGAGAGGCCCTCAGCGATCATGCTGATGATCTCGCAAAGTTTGACGTTCCTGTCCTCGTAGGTCTTACCGAGTTTTTCGGAGCCGAGATTGATTTCGGAGAAAAGACCGGAGAACGTGCTCTGGAATGATTCATTTTCGATGTACTTGAAGCCAGCCTGGAGCGTGTTTAGCAAATCGCCGTCTTGGGTACGGGCCAAACGGGCGATACTAGTCCAGAGGTGTTCGGGACGAATGACGTAATGCGCTTTGAGCCGCATCTGCTTCTCGAAGGTCGATATATCGTCCTGATTTTTCACATACCAGTTCGCGAGTGGAGGGATACCGTTGTCGATGGCACTTGGATCGGGGTAGTCTCGGCCGAGTTCCTTCTTCGCTGCCTGCTCGTAGTTGTCCGAGAGATAGCGGAGGAACAGAAACGCAAACATGTAGTCTCGGAAGTCATCGGCGTTCATAGCTCCACGAAGTTGGTTGGCGATGGACCAAAGTATGTCGCCAAGTTGTTTCTGATCATGATCAGTCATGAATCGTTTTCCTCTATTCGGCATCGGGAAGAAGCTGAGGAAGGGCAAACCCATAGCGATTAATGACATCGGTGAGTATCTTGCCAAACAACTCTTTGTTGTCGTCCACCATCTCAACGGGTTCTGTTATAGCGTACTTTCCGTGACTCAACAGATTCAGTGCGCGGTTGTAAAGTGCTTCATCCTGCAACCCGGAGAGGCAGACTTGAAGGTCTTCGTGTCCGAGAAAACTGGCAATTTTCTCCAAAATGCTACGTAGGGCATTAAAGTGGTAGGTATAAAGCATTCCAGTTTGCGCTCGCTTTTCAAGTTCTGCGAGAGTCGCCACGTGATGGAAGTAAGGTGTATCTTCAGTTGCACGTAGCGTGAATATCCCTTCGAGATCCGGGCGGTGCAGAAAGTACCGCTTAAGCTTTATTTTCTCGTAATCTTCCTTCTTCCTTCCAAGCTCGTTGCACATGACATTGAAGAAGAGTGCATGGTGAGAAGAGCAAACTGTTTTGAGCGGATTGGGATCTCCGTTGGTATCCTGACGCGCAGCAGCTTTTCGAAGAAGTTCTGCCAGATCACAGGCCATAGCAATCGCATTGTTATCGTCAAGTGATGAAATTGGATCATCAATGTATAGATACCTGACCCAAGAATACGACAGATGCCCATCAATGACCCGCTCGCAGATCGCTATAAACACGCACCAAATGAAAATATTCTCCTCGCCCCGGGAAATCTTGATGTGCTCTTTATCACCCTTGCGAAAAGTCACGATCCACTTTTCATAATCAATGTCAAAATCGAAATCTGCGTAGCGCGATAAGTAGCCTGCTATGGTTTCATCCAGTGAGAGCTCAGTGAGACCCCTGAAGAATACAGAGCTTTTGTTGATCTTCAGGTGCCGATCCTTATCAGCATCAAGGTCGTTGTGCCAAACAAACAGATCCTCAGTGTATGCATTGAAATAAAGTGTATCTGGGGTCCCTTTGCCTTTCCACTTTCCCTGCTCCTTAAATTCCATTGAGAGGCGAGTCTTTCCGGTTCGATTGTATGCATACAGCAGAACACAGTGGAAATCGTTAACGTCGTCACGGAGCCTTTGCGCAAGCTTCGTCAGATTGTTGTACCGTTGTATCGTCGGTGCGTTGCTCATTGCCCATAGACCTCAAAAGACGGGAAAAGCTGTTGCATCAGCCCTTGCTTGTGCTGGCTTAACGTTTCAATTTTCCGACTCTCCGCCGCAATCAGGTCGTCCAGCGACCCGAGGCAGTCGGCGATTTTGCGTTGTTCTTGGAGAGAAGGAACGGGGACAGATTCATTAGAGTAATCCTTGAAATATATGTGTGGAATACCTGTTCCAACGACATACTTTGATAAATCAAGCGTCGAGAGCAGATGATATATCCAAATCAGATTATGATTATTTTGGTGACGCAGCTTCAGATAGGTTAGCGTCCCCAAAACCGATGTAAATTTTTCGTGTAGATACAGCCTTCCAACACCAGATCCATCTTTGACTATTGCAATGTAATCTTCATCTTGCTCATAAGTCTTAATTTGCCCTACAAGGCCACTGGCACCATATACACAGTATCCATTTTCAACAAACTCCAATTTATTCTGGAAAGCCTCAGAAACCTCTGCATTCAATATATGGCGCAAGGTTTCAACTTTCCACTTCCCCGCATTCTGAAATTCCGGAAACCGCAACTTCGGCACTAATGCTTTCGCTTCTCGCATCATTCTTCCAGTCCAGGTGCGTGTTTCAGCGCCTTTTTCTCTGCTGACGTTAGTCGCCGCTCGACTTTCTTCACGTCTTCAGCGGGCGGCAGGTTTTCAGGGCGAATGCCGCGGTCCAGCAGCGTATTGCGTACGGCCTGATTATTAGTGATATGTTCTTGAGATATTTTTGGTTCGCTACCCAGATTGTTTTTGCGGGTGTTGTGAATGGTAATCTCCGCCGCGAAGTCCTTGGCCTTGAGGATAATGGTAGGTGCGAAGTCAGCGAGTGGGCGACCGGTTGGCACACGCCACTGCGCCTTCATCGTCTGTGTGCTGTTGCCAAACAGTGCCTGATCGCCCTTGCTGCGGATGAGGGCAAAGTTACGATTACCGCCAGTTTGCTCATAGATGACGCTGGAAAGTTCTTTTTCTGTTGCCGACAGTTTTTTTCGGACCGAGACTCGCTCCACTTCCAGCAGTCGTTGCTCGATCAGTTCCGCCTTGCGGGTCTGCATGGCGAAGTAGGTTTGTGCGAATGCGACTTGCTGTTTACCCGGATCGCCATTCTGGGCGGTCAGATAGCAGGCGTAGCGGGTCAGCATGATGTCACTGATCTCCCGCTGACTACCGGAGCCGAGTTCAACCATTTTGCTGACGTCGGCAAAATGGTCAGTGATATTGTTACCCGACACCTCGCAAGCAGTCTTGGCTTTGGAGATGACGTTGAGAAAATTATCCCACTTGGTATAGGCTAGCAAGTGCTGCAAGTCCCTGGCAAGCCAGTATTCCACACCGTTTTCCGTCTCTTGGGCATGGCCCTCGAAAGTCTCTGTCAAGGTTTGAATCAACTCATTTTTCATCGCTTATTTCCCTTGTTTCTCATAGGCGATTAGCCCGGATATTTCCCAGCCCTGCGCCCGCCTTTTCAGCACAGGCACCAAGTCGTTCATCAGTGCAAGTTCCCGCTCGCGGCGTTCACGCCAACCGAGGTCGAGCGGCGCCATCAGATCGGTGAGTTCCTCGCCATCAAAAATCATGCGTTGCAGGATGGTTTCGACGAAAGTCGAGAGCGACTCGTTCGTCAAGCCATGGACCTGAGCGAGACTTTCAATCTCTTTTGCCTGCTTCTCACGTCTGAATTGTTCGTAACCCGAACGAATCTTGTTCTCGTCAAGGCCTTCACCTTCCTTGAGGGAGTTGATGTATTCGGTGATTTCCTCGCGCACACCGAGAAACTTGGCGTCAGACTCGATCAGTCCGATGAGTTTTTCCCGGCTGATTTCGACCTTCTTGGGATCCTGTCCCGAGTACTTGGCGATCAGCTTCATGATGTAGTCGTAATCAATATCAGCCGAGGCAAAGAGAACAAACTCGAAATCGAGCTGCTCAATTTCGGAGTCTGTTCTATCGTCGTCTTCTCTTGGCTTGCCCTGCTGCCCTTTCAAGCGCTGGGCGGTTTCGAGGTAGGTACCATGAAAGGCGCGGAGGTCATCCTTGGGGAGGATCTGCTCAATCTGTTCGCACTGCTCGTCAGTAAGGTCGGTGTACTGATCAAGCTGGGTCTGTAGGCGCTGGATCTCCTTAAACTGCTTGATGAACTGGATACGGGCATCGTCGCCCATCAGGTTATTGACCTGGTCGGGCCTGGTTTCGAGGCCTTGCGATTGCATGAAGTGGTCCAGGGCGGCTACAGCCTGCTCGAAGTTTTCAATAACGATTGGAGCCTTGTCCACCAACCATATCTCACGGGCCCGGTCAGTCTGCACACCAGAGAAAAGTGTGATGGCGGTATCGACGCTGGCCTGCTGTTGGCGGAAGTCGAGGATGTGGCCATAAGGTTTGGTTGCGTTGAGCACCCGATTGGTGCGCGAAAATGCCTGGATAAGGCCGTGGTGTTTGAGGTTCTTGTCAACATACAGGGTATCTGAACTAAGTTGCGTTCCGCAACAGGTTTATCGGTTATCGACTACCGCTTTCGGT
>JAPPIB010000033.1 GCA_028820695.1 Acidiferrobacterales bacterium
ATCGTACCCACATTCACATGCGGCTTCGTCCGCTCGAACTTTTCCTTTGCCACTTCGAGTATCCTCGCTACTTAATTATCTATGACAGTCAAAAAGAATCTATTCCACATCTTTCAACACTGGAGCCCACAACCGGATTTGAACCGGTGACCTCTTCCTTACCAAGGAAGTGCTCTACCGACTGAGCTATGTGGGCAATCGGTCCGCCCGTCGCCTGGTCCAAACCCCACAGCCACCGGATAAATTCTGCAATGACGGTTTTCGCACATTTCCCTGACCACCCCACATGCAAAAGCTACCCTCATATCTTGCGCGACACGCGTCAATTTCACCAAGCAGCACTGATGGAGCGGGCGATGGGAATCGAACCCACGTCATCAGCTTGGAAGGCTGAGGTTCTGCCTCTGAACTACGCCCGCGCAAATCGCAGATGTCCTATTCGAATCCGGTTCTCGGTTCAATACCCTAACGGTGGAGGGGGGAGGATTCGAACCTCCGAAGGCTGAGCCAGCAGATTTACAGTCTGCCCCCTTTGGCCGCTCGGGAACCCCTCCGGAGCAAATCCAATGTAAACGGCTTATACTACCCAAAAAAATCACTTTTGTCAAAATTTTTTTAGGAGTTTCAGGAACCCGGGACCCCGATCAGTTTCGGTGTTGGGCCAAGAGACGGAAGATTATATCCGGAATTGATGCGGGCGAAACAGATGTGTCCAGGTTCACAGCGATTCGTGCCGCCGGAAAACCGTCACCATCACTGTTCGGATTCATTCTGTAAATCCGCACATTCCCGCCTCACCACGACCTGCACCTCCACTGCCGAGTGTCCTGCGCCGAAGACAATTCCCTTGGTTGGCGGCACATCGGCGTAGTCGCGTCCGACCGCCACGCGGACATAGCGATCGTCCGCAAGCGTCTGATTCGTAGGATCGATTCCAATCCATCCGTGTCCCGGGTTGAGAACCTCCACCCAGCAGTGGCTCTCACCGACCGGCGTCTGAAAGTCATCCGCACTTTCAAGCCTGAGATATCCAGAAACGTATCGACTCGGGATTTTCCAGTGCCGGCCGATCGCCAGCAACACATGTGTGTAATCCTGACAGACTCCGCGACGGGTATGCAGAATTTCATCAGTTGGCGAGTTGACATCGGTGCAGCCGCGCTGGTAACTGAAATTTTGAAACAGATGGGAGGAAGCCGCGATCATTGACGATACAGGTCCGGCCTCCTTCTCAATGCCGCAGGACCTCATGAATGCATCCAGTGCCGGGCTTCGACGGACGTATCTGCTGTCGTTGAGAAAATCCCAATGTCGCACCGGTTCGGTTACCGCATCAAGCCGATCCCAACGATCAGACGGCAACCCGGCTTCAAACACGTGCTGCTCGGCAAGTTCAATCTCGGCACTGGAGCGTACGGTAAGCTCATCATGACATCCGGCAGTGTTGAGAAGATGGCAGACATTCCCGAAGCAATCATCAAATCTGACGATACCGGACACGGGCTCGGTTTCCAAGACAAAATTCGTCACTCGCTGACCCTTATCCTGTCTTGGATGCATCCGCACCGACATGGTGCTGCTCCGTGCCGATTGCTGGTAGGAAAACCGGGATACGTGTTCGACCCTGAACCTTCTTGACCTGAAACCGTTCATACTCCGGGATAGCTGGCAACGTCATAGTTCAGGTACGCCTGATCAATGTCATCGTTGAGCTGGCGTGCTGAATCCTGAATCTCCCGCAAAATTTCCGACACATCACCGTGGGTCGAGCCATCAGCCAACATCACACCGTCCGACTGCCTAATCATCTGTTCCACCTTTTCGTTGATTGCAATCTTAGCGGGATGACGATGACCCTCACTGACCGCCTCAAGGCACTGTTTGATTACCAACAACGCGTACTCGACCGAATGAGAAAGACGCGCGTCACTGATGAGAAATGCCGCAATCTTATCGGGATGATGCGCACTTGCCCTCACCCGGCGCAATGCCAGGGAGGCCTCACAGACCTGCAGTACAAAATACCAGTCCTGGGCAAAGTACAACTTGCGAACGGACGTGTTGGCGAGCTGTGCCTGAATGAGCGAACAGACCAGCTGAACCCGCTCGACGTAGCGACCCAGCTGGGTGAAATACCATCCGTGATCGCGATACATGGTGCTGTGCATCGTGCCAAACAGCCTGCGGATACCAGATGCTATCTCCAGATAGAAACTGCGCGGCTCATCATTCCATATGTTCTGGATTCCGACATCTTTCAGTTCCAGATACGAGGCATTGAGCAACGACCATGTCTGCTTGCCCACGACAAATCGGACCTGACGCGCATTTTCCCTTGCATTCTCGATACAGCTGATCAACGAGTCCGGATTGATTCTCTCGAAGGTCAGTTCGTCGGCGAGCGTGAATGAGTCGGTCAGCATGAAGTCATCATCGTCGTGATCGGAATGCAGGAACCCTGCGGTCGGAGTAGAGCTCAGGGCTGCATGCAGCCGTCGCCAGTTCTGGTCAATCTCTTGCACCGGGCGATCCTCAATCGCCTGGAACTGGGCGGCCAGCAACCGACTGACATGATCCGCTCTCTCAAGATAGCGACTCATCCAGTAAAGACCATACGCACTTCGTGACAGCATGACTATCCTATTTTGCCAGAACCCACATATCCTTTCCCCCGCCGCCCTGGCTGGAGTTCACGACCAGCGAGCCTTCTTTCAGGGCAACGCGACAAAAAGCACCAGGGGGCAGCCTTGTCGCGGCGCCCCGCAGGACAAACGTGCGCAGATCAACATGGCGCGGTGCGGCACCGTCATCGGTCAGACACGGAGAGCACGAAAGCGCAAGTGTCGGCTGTGCAATGTAGTTGGCTGGATTGTCGCGCATCTCCTGCGCGTAGGCAGCGCGTTCTGAAGGCGTGGCATGCGGCCCTACCAGCATGCCATATCCTCCGGAACCTCCGACCACCTTGACCACCAGTTGGTCCAGATTGTCGAGTGTATATTCCAGGTCCTCGCGATTACGGCAAAGATATGTTTCGACGTTGCATAATATCGGATCCTCCGACAAGTAATACCGAATCATATCCGGTACGTAGGCATATACGCTTTTATCATCGGCAACACCGGTTCCAGGTGCGTTCGCGATGGTCACATTGCCAAGTTGATGAGCATGAAAGATTCCCGGAACCCCGAGAACCGAGTCTTCGCGAAATACCAGCGGATCGATGAAGTCATCATCGATCCGGCGATAGATGACATCAACCTTGCGCAGTCCACTCGTGGTCCGCATATAGACAAACCCGTTTTGGACCAGCATGTCATTGCCCTGCACCAGTTCGACTCCCATTTCCCGGGCAAGAAACATATGTTCATAGAATGCTGAATTGTAGACGCCGGGTGTCATCAGGACAATGCAGGGATCAGTCACACCAGATGGCGCCATCTCGGCAAGAGTCTCGCGCAGCAACTCGCCATAGGTCTCTATCGGGTGCACCTTGTGTTTACGGAAAATATCACGCAGGCTGGTCTTCACCGCCTGTCGATTTGCCAGCATATAGGACACACCTGACGGAACCCGAAGATTGTCCTCTAAAACCATGAATCCATCGTTGGTACGTATCATGTCCGTACCGCAGATCGATACAAAGGAACCATGTGGGGACTCCACGCCGCGCATCTGAATCCGGTATTGCGGACAGCCCAGCACCAGATCAGTCGGGATCACACCATCGGACAGTATCTTGCAGGCGCCGTAAATGTCTGCGAGAAAGAGATTCAGTGCGGTGAGGCGCTGTTTCAATCCCTGTTCGAGAAAAGCCCACTCGTGCGCAGAGATGATTCTGGGCAGGAAATCGATGGGAATGATCCGTTCCTGAGCGCCTTTCTCGCCGTAAACCGCAAATGTGATTCCTTCATGAAGAAATGAACGCTCGGCCCGCTCCTGCATGGACGCAATCTCACCTGGATTGAAACTATCGAGCACCTTGAACAGTCGACGGCAATGTTCGCGAACGTTTCCGTCTTCGTGAAACATCTCGTCGTAAAAAGTCTCTTTGACCTGATACTTTGCAAACAGGGACTCTTTGCGCACCATTATCCTACCTGAATTATTTTTTTGTTCGAAGTCGCACGCCCGATCTGAACCCGTGACCGTTCTTTCCGTCGGTTGCAGCAGTTTAGACTCCAGTTCGATTATAGCCACCGGTTTCAGCGCAGGTAAGGAAACTCAGATGTTCCCGCGCAATTTATGGCCAGGATCTCTGACTGATTGAGGTCAACAAAGTGGGTACCGCTTCCAGTCACGACTTCGTTGTCGGACAGGTTCCACAAGTTTTTCTCCATCTGCGCCGATTGCGGCCGAACGCTGACTGACAACCTTATCGAAGACGAATGCGTCCGCAAGCGGATTGCGGCACCTGTGGCAATTGACAGAACCGGAAACTGAATCTTCCCTGCCGAAGAGTACTCGGATTCAGTGCCGGGCATCTCCTCGATCAGGCCGACTTTGTCCAACCGAGCGATCGCACAATGGGCTAAAATGAAAGGGTCGTGACTGTCAGGACCCGACCCGGCGGTTTCCGGAATTTACCGCGCCGCGACATTCCAATATTGACAAGTAGAAGAATATGGACCGATCGGAACGTTTTGTTAAAATCAATCATCTCCTGCAATCAAGAAAATCCACCCCGATAGACATGCTCATTGAGACTTTGGGTGTGTCTCGAGCGACCGTCAAGCGCGATATCTGCTACATGCGAGACCGGCTCCATGCGCCGATTGTCTGGGACCGGGAACGTCGCGGTTATCGATTCGAGGATGCTGATCCGAACTTCCCTCAGTATTCCTTGCCCGGGGTTTGGTTCAACAGCGAAGAAGCCTATGCATTACTGACTTTGGAATACATGCTGCGGAACATTCAGCCTGGTCTGCTGGAGCCGCACATTAAACTTCTTGAAAGGAAGATTCGAGACATTCTTGAACCTGGCAGCGAACACTCCCTGAAGGAACTGAGAAGAAGAATAAAGATCATCAACAAAGGTGCGCCAAGTCCGGATTCAAGAGACTTCGGCACTATAACCGCGGCCTTGTTGGGCAGATTGAAACTTAATGTCAACTACGTCAACCGGGAAACACACGAAGTCACCGCGCGGGTTGTATCGCCTCAGAGACTGGTTTACTACAACGCGGTCTGGTATCTTGACAGTTGGTGCCACCTGCGAAACGGTCTACGCACGTTCCGTGTGGACAACCTGACGGATATCGAACTGACAGCGCAGATTGCCTGCGATATTGAAGCCAATCGACTGGATTCCATACTGGCGAGCGGATATGGCATTTTTTCGGGAGAGGATACCGAACTGGTCGTCTTGCGATTCTCCAGGCACGTGTCTTTATGGGTCGCAAGGGAAAAGTGGCACTCACATCAGCAGATTGAATACGATGGCCAAGGTCGGCTGATCATGACACTGCCGTTTTCTGCCGACAGTGAACTGATCCAGCAGATTCTCAAATATGGACCGGAGCTGGAAGTCCTCAAACCGGTCCGACTTCGAAAGAAGATCAAATTCATGCTCTGCGCCGCCAGCCGGATATACGACCGATAGCCAGCAAAGCCTTCCCGCTTTCAAACTCCACCGGGAGAAAACATCCGAATCGACGCTGAATTTCCGGATGTTTCCATCCAATGTTCAAAAAAAACACTATAGGCTCACGCTATGAGCCACCGGCACAACTAATATTCCACACAATTCGAAGAACAAGTATGGAGAACTCAAATGAAAACCCTTTTGCCGCTATTGTGCGATGTCGAGATCGATAAATCTCAGACGTTCAGAAACCTATCGATGTATCCCCTGCAATCCGCCACCGGCAGCCAGACTGTCGATTACACAATGTTCAATGCGCAAGTCGACACGAACCGGGTACGAATCGTCGAAAAGTTCAGCTCGCAGGACAATTCTGACCTGAAAGTGGGTTTCACCGGTGATCGTCGCTATCTTATTCTGGACGGAGACGGGTTGCCGACGCCAGATAACATATACATTTGCGCAACAAGCGCATTGCTGCCTGCCGGCGAAGTTGTCACCTTGCCTGTCTATGACCTCAAGCAGGGTCGCTGGATACATGAGTCGGACACGATTCAGCACTTCGCCAGAAATTTCCTGTCCAGCGGAACCTCCGAGAAAGCACAGGCGAGACGCCCCGAATCAAGATCTTCCGAGGTTGCCATTGAGCACGACAACCGACAGGAAAAGCAAGCACAGATGGATCGCGAAAGTACACACTACACACAAAACAAGGCCAAACTTCAGGATTATCTGGACAACCTCACTGTTCTTGCCTCACATATCGGCGCAATCTTCGTCGTCAACGGTGAAGTTGCGGGAATTGATCTATTCGAAAACGATACGATATTTGCGTCACAGCTGGCTTCCCTGATCGACTGCTATGCGGCCGATCCGCTCAAGGTGCGATCAACAATCAGCAAACGAAAGTCCAAAAACGCAGCCGCAGCCTTCCTGTCAGAAATTCGCAATACACCCATCATGACCTCCCCGACTCCCGGTGACGGTGAAGGCCTTCGCTTCGAAAGCACAACCCTGATCGGAGGTGCCCTGAGAGTCGATAAACGTGTTGTCCATCTTTGCGCCATGCCTGAATCGGCCGCAGTCAATACGACTGAGTTTCGCGCGCGCAAGAGTCGTGCGCAAGCCGCAGCAAATCGAGCATAGGCAGTTGTACTCGAAACCTGCATTCTGCAATTCCCTGAAATTACAAAATTACAACTGACTCTGACAACCGCCCCGTGAAACGCGAATGATACAACTTGCCTGCAATGCGCAGATAAGGATGGCAGGTTGAGTTGAACAACCAAATTACAAGACTGGATGAATGAATACCAACACCGATGACACCCGACCGCGCAACACTGAACCATCAGTGAATGTCGCGCTTGCCAACGCCTTGAAATCACTGCATCCGGATTGGGATGACAGTACGTTGCATTCCGAACGTACCAATGTGCTCCGGCCCGCGGGGAGTCGGATTCGGCTGTGCATAGGTCAACTGCGGCTGTCACAGGATTGAGACCAGATATATTGATTGCGTTAACACGACGACAGCCTGTTGTCGTGGAAACAGAGTTCAGCCCGGCCCGTTCGGTAGAGCAAGATGCAACAGCCAGGCTGGGTTTGCAACTACAAAGCACCGGCGATCGAATCGAAGGTGTATTGTCAGTCATATTGCCACAAAGTCTGAAACACGGAAGTCTGGACAACGTTGATGATGTCATTTTTCAGTATGCGACACACTTTCTTGGTGAGGATGGCGAATCAGCTCGCTGGCCATCCGGAAACGACTGATTGGAAGGTAAAGTCGAGGATCTTGCCGATGCGATCGAGAATTTATCCATATCTCCAAACCGAATTGCGCTTGGCACTACAGTTCTTGAGGAGGTCGTTCGTCAATCCGCTGCAAGATTGATGAACTATTCCGCTGACTTTACACTTGAAAGACTCGCAGCAAAGTTACATCAGGAACCTGGCGAGCAGACAGCTCGAATGACAACAGCCATATTCGTATCAGCATTCGTATTCCAGTCCGCATTGGGAGAGCAGAAGATAATTGCGCACTTATCGGATGAGGAACAAATCTCCAGATATGCATTGTCGGCTCATTGGCGCAAAATTCTTGAAATCAATTATTGGCCTGTGTTTGGTATTGCCCGGGAATTGCTGGCAATTATTCCGATCATCACGGTATCTTATGTGATGGAGCGTATTGCGCAGTCAATTCCCATGTTGACGAAATTGGGAGCGGTTTCCTATCACGATCTCACCGGGCGCATGTTCCAGACACTGATTACGGACCGAAAGTTTCTGGCCACCTTTTACACCTTGCCGCAATCAGCATGTCTTTTGGCGGAGCTTGCCGTCAATCGCTTGAAGGTCGACTGGAGCGATAAGGCAACCATTGGAAAGTTGAGGGTCGCGGACTTTGCCTGTGGAACTGGAGCGCTGCTGTCCGCTGTACAACGCTCAATCTGTCGTCGGCACCGCCGGGCAGGTTACGACGACCATGATTTGCATTCAATCATAATGGAGCGCGTCTTGATCGGGTTGGACATCATGCCGGCTGGAACTCATCTGACCTGCTCTATTCTGTCCAGTTGCCATCCTTCAATTCCGTACGGCGAGTGTCAGATACACACTATGCCTTATGGAATAACTGAAAGTGGAACTCACATTGGCTCACTTGATTTTCTTACGAGTGAGTTTTCGTACTCTTTGTTCGCTAGCGGTGAGACCTTGACCGGAACCAAGACGGATGATACGAATGGGTATGCCATTACGATCAAGGACAATTCATGTGACATCGTAATCATGAATCCTCCATTCACCCGCCCAACAGGTCACGAAGGCACAATAAAAGTCGACACACCTGTGCAGAGTTTCGCAGGTTTGGGAAAAGAGGAAGTTGATCAAAGAGCGATGTCGGACAAACTCAAGAAGTCCAATCCGGAATTCGGACATGGCAATGCCGGATTGGCATCCAACTTCATGGACCTGGGCCATCGAAAACTCAAGGAAGGCGGAATTCTTGCGCTTGTATTGCCTTTCGCCGCAGTTCAGGGCAGGGCTTGGGGAAACGCACGAAAGATGCTTGACGATCACTATGACGATATCCATATCGTCTCAATCGCTACAAGTGGTGGAACCGACCGAGCCTTTTCGGCAGACACCGGTATGGCTGAAGTTCTTGTCGTGGCAACAAAGCGGCAAAGCTTGACAAAGTCTGTTTACTACACCAACTTGCGCTCAAGACCCAAGTCTTTTCTGGAAGCGTCAGAGGAGGCAAAAAAGGTTCCGAAGGAAGTTCGACCGGGCAGTATTCTGGAGGCCGGATTCATAGGAGTTCTGTCAGATAATCTCATAAGAAGCGCCCAGGGTATTCCGCAAGGAAAATTGATATTGCCGCGACTGGCTCAGGAACACCTCATTCCCATTGTTGCAATCGGAGATGTCGCACAGCGCGGACTCTACAGCCTCGATATAAATGGCAAACCGCCTCGGGGAGCGTTCAGGAAACGTAGTCTTGAGAAGGATGAAATCCCCGAATATCCGTCGTTGTGGAACCATGATGCGAATCGTGAACGCATGATGGTGGTTAATCCTGATTCATGTTGTGATGTGAATACAGGATATGAGAGGAAAGCGGCGGACGATTGGAACCGAACAGCGTCTCGTCTTCATTGGAATGCGGATTTTCGGTTAAACTCGCAAAGTCTTGTGATGTGCATTACACCAGAAAAGTGTATCGGAGGACGTGCGTGGTCAAATGTAATCGTCTATGACGATAGACACGAAGCAGTTCTGGCACTGTGGTCGAACTCAACCCTCGGCTTGCTGATGCACTGGTGGGAAGGGACGCGTCAGCAACAAGGTCGTTCTAGGGGAGTGTCTCTGCAATACCCGACTATCCTGTCTTGGACCCAAGAACACTTACCGTTGAACAACTAAACTCATGCCAATCCATTTTTGACGAAATCAAAAACGAGAAATTCCTGCCGGCCAATGAGTCTTATCGGGATAACGTTCGGAAACGGTTGGACCGTGCTCTATTCTGTGAGTATTGCGCTTTCCTGCGAACTTACTTGAGTCGCTTGAAGTCTTACGCAATCAGTGGTGTGCTGAACCATCGATGCATGGCGGCAAGTCAACACGAATCAATGCTGCAGACTAATCCGAAAAGGATGTGCAGTCTCGAGCGCGGCAATCAGTGAGAATCCGGCTGAGGATCTTGTTGGACGTACGCACGATTGACTTTCAACGCAAGTTCCTCGTCCAACGTCCAATGCTCACCGATTCATCACTTTCGATGTCGCTTTCCGATCGAGGGTACTGTCCCTGGACAGGTAATAGGCACCTAGAATCGGCAAGAATGTGACGAGTACAACAACCATGGCCACCACATTGGTTACCGGCCGCTGGCGCGGCCTGACGAGTTCCTCCAGCATCCAGATCGGCAGCGTCTGCTGCTGTCCCGCCGTGAATGTCGTCACGATCACCTCGTCAAATGAAAGCGCAAATGCCAGCATTCCACCTGCCAGCAAGGCTGTCCCGAGGTTGGGAAGAAGTATGTAGCGAAACGTCTGGAATGCACTCGCGCCAAGATCATAGGACGCCTCAATCAGGGAGCCGGAAATGCGCCGAAACCGCGCAATCGCGTTGTTGTAGACAACTACGACGCAGAACGTCGCATGTCCGAGAATAATCGTAAACGTCGAAAAGGGAATATCCAGGATGTTGAACGCAGAACGCAACGAGATTCCGGTGATGATCCCCGGCAACGCAATTGGAAGAATGACTAGCAAGGATATCGCCTCACGACCGAAGAATTTTGACTTGGACACCGCCGCGGCACATAGGGTGCCCAGTACGATCGCAATCAATGTGGAAACCGTCGCGACTCGCAATGACAGTCCAAGGGCATCCCAGACATCCGGACGATTCCAGGTGACGGCAAACCACTCCAGGGTCAGCCCAGGCGGGGGAAACTGATAACTCTTGTCTTCTGTCGTAAAGGCATACAGAAAAATCAGCAAGATCGGCAGATGCAGAAATAACAGACCGGCAATCGCTGAAATCCTGAGCAGAACCGAGGCTTTGCGTTCAGAGTGCATCGAAAGCTCCCTGTCTTTTTGCCATGATCAGGTATACCGCCATTACGATGATCGGAACCACAGCGAAAGCAGCGGCAAGCGGAATATTACCCGCCGTACCCTGGTGTGCGTACACTGCCTGACCGATGAAACGCCGGGATGAGCCGATAATCTGCGGAACGATGAAATCACCGAGCGTAAGCGAGAACGTAAATATTGAACCGGCCACCACACCGGGCAAAGCCAGCGGAATCGTAATCAGACGCAACGTCTGTCCCGACTCAGCGCCCAGATCATCAGAGGCATGAAGCAGATTGTCCGGAATTCTCTCCAAGGCTGCCTGAACCGGCAGGATCATGAATGGGAGCCATACATACAGCAGTACGATAAATGTACCGATGTAACTGATCGAAAGCGAGTTTCCACCAATCACAGGTATCGACAGAATCGAGTTCAGAACGACTTCCGTACCGGTGATCTGGACGATCCAATTGATGATTCCCTCCTTCGCAAGAATCAGTTTCCATGCATAAATCTTAACCAGATAACTCGACCACAGCGGCAGCATCACCCCCAGATAAAATAACGCTTTCATACGTCCGCGGGCATATCTGGCGGCGTAATAGGCGATGGGAAATGCGATGATCGCCGCACTGATGGTCACCGCGATCGCCATCAGTACGGTGCGCAGAATGACATCGAAATTGGCGGGCGAGAAAAGTTCCCTGTAGGTTTTCAGGGTAAACTCATGTCGAACCAATCCCGAAAACTCATCGATGGAAAAGAAACTTTGCAGCAGCAATGTGAACAAGCTGCCGACGTAAATCACCCCAAGCCAGAGCAACGGAGGTAACAGGAGCAGAAAAATGACGAGGCCCGGCCGCCGCCAAAATACGTCGAATACCCCAGTCCAGAAAGCTGTTCTACCCGAAACGTGAACCGTATTCATCAGTCATCGCTCTCCATGACATGCATGGCATCCGAATCCCACGTCAAAGAGACTGCAGCCTCGATTGGGGGCAATGCGACTGCAGCGTCAATCTGTGCTGTAATCTTTCCCGCTTTCACAGAAACCGTCACGAAATTTGCGGACCCCATGAATCTGATCGTCTCAAGAACACCGTCAATCCTGCCTTCACCCGGCTCAACAATTCTGATTGACTCAGGACGCAGGCTGGACCACTGACTGTCGCCGCCGCAAGCGACACTGACCTGCGGAGACAGGACATTCGACGACCCGACGAACTCCGCAACAAAACGTGTTCGCGGACGCTGGTAGATTTCATGTGGCGTGCCAACCTGAATAATCCGACCTTCGTTGACAATGGCGATTCGATCTGACATCGACAACGCTTCATTTTGGTCATGCGTGACAAACACGAATGTAATTCCGATGGACTTCTGCAGAACCTTGAGCTCTTCCTGCATCTGCTCTCTGAGTTTCAGGTCGAGAGCGCCGAGCGGCTCATCAAGCAACAGCACGCGCGGTTTGTTGATCAGTGCCCTGGCCAGTGCCACTCTCTGGCGCTGACCACCGGACAGCTGAGCGGGCGAGCGTTGGCCGTACCCGCCGAGTTTTACGAGCTCCAGAAGAGCATCCGCTTCCTTGTACCGCTGCGGTCTGGAAACACCCTTGACCCTCAGTCCGTACGACACATTCTCAATGACATTGAGATGCGGAAACAGCGCATAATCCTGAAATACTGTATTGACCGGGCGTCGATTGGGCGGAATGTCATCCGAACGTACGCCAAATATCTCGATATGACCATCGGTCGGACGGTCTATTCCGGAGATCAATCTGAGGCAGGTGGTTTTCCCGGAGCCGGAGGGTCCGAGCAAAGCGAAGAATTCACCTTCGCGAATGGTTAGGTTGATGCCATCAACTGCAGCGACAGTATCAAAGTGACGGGAAACACTTTCAAACCGGACCGCATCAACCATCACAAAGCTACCCGAAACAGCACTGGAAACATAGTGTCAGATGCGGTCAGCCAGTCTTTTCCCAGATGGACAGCGGCGCCGATGGTCGACGCCGCATGATATACCTCGTTGTAACAACCTGCGGCTGATTCGCACAGGCTTTTGACTATCGACCGCCGATCACGCCGATATAGTCAGACACCCAACGGTAATAGGGTACACATTCGTCCTGGGATGCACATCGGGTCACCGGTGTGGTCCAGAACTTGATCTTGTCGAAATCCCCAAGTCCGTTCTTTTCGCACCCCTCGGCGGTTTGCATGCCGCGGCCGTCCGTGCAGGCTGCCAGCACGGGAGGCACTGCGCCGAACCAGACCGAAAGATCACTTTGCAAGTTGGACGACAGTGTATGTTCCATCCACATGTATGCGCAATTCGGATGTTCCGAATCAATGTGCATCATGGTTGTATCCGACCAGCCGGTGGCTCCCTCCTTTGGAATCACCGACGCGATAGGAAGTCCTTCCGACTGCAGCAGATTGACCTGGAACGGCCAGGAACCGGAAGCGACAACGCCCTCGTTCTTAAAATCGTCCATCTGGATGAAAGCATTGTGCCAGTAACGCCCGACAATCTTGCGTTGCTGTCGCAACAGGTCCAAAGCCACTGCATATTGGTCGGCATTGAGTTCGTAAGGGTTGGCAATGCCAAGTTCGGGCTGATGATGCATGAGATACAGCGCCGCGTCCGCAACATGAATCGGTCCGTCATAGGCTTGCACGCGTCCCTGGTTCGACTGCCCGTCCGGCAAGGTCATCTCCTCAAACACCACGGACCAGCTGTCAGGTGGTTCCGGAAACACTTCGGTGTTGTACATCAATACGTTCGGACCCCACATATAGGGTGTACCGTAATGTTTGCCGTCGACAGTATGCCAAGGGGCGTTCTTCAGACGATCGTCCACTGTCTCCCAGCTGGGAATCAGATCGATGTTCACTTCCTGAACCCGCTTGCCTGCAATGAGCCGAAGTGAGGCGTCCCCTGAAGCCGTAACAAGGTCGAACCCACCTTCATTCATCAATGCAACCATCTCATCGGATGTATTCGCAGTCTTGATCCGGACCATGCAGCCGGTCGCTTCCTCAAAACTGGTCACCCAGTCAAACTCTTTCACCGTCTCCCCGCGTTCGATGTACCCAGGCCATGCAACGATATCAAGCGCGCCCTCACCCGCACCGATCTCCATTTTCATGTCTGCAAAACCGACCGATGAAACCATCGCCGCAACAACTGCTGCCAATGCGAGTCTAATTTTCATAACGGAATGTTCCCACTACCTTGTCTTATGATTATTGGAGCCCGCAGAGGGATTCGAACCCCCGACCTGATGATTACAAATCAACTGCTCTACCAACTGTGCTATGCGGGCACCATTGAATTGTCAAAACGATTTTACAGAACTTCCACCCCTCGTTCATCAAAATGTTGTTCCCTGAAATCGCGTTAGAGCATTATTTTCGCATCAACAGCCCGATTCTGGCGT
>JAPPIB010000034.1 GCA_028820695.1 Acidiferrobacterales bacterium
GGTCCCAAGGGTATGGCTGTTCGCCATTTAAAGAGGTACGCGAGCTGGGTTTAGAACGTCGTGAGACAGTTTGGTCCCTATCTGCTGTGGGCGCTGGAGACTTGAGAGGAGCTGCTCCTAGTACGAAAGGACCGGAGTGGACATACCTCTGGTGTTCCAGTTGTCACGCCAGTGGCATTGCTGGGTAGCTATGTATGGACGGGATAACCGCTGAAAGCATCTAAGCGGGAAGCCTCCCTCAAGATTAGGTCTCCCTGGATCCTAGAGATCCCTGAAGGGCCGTTGAAGACTACAACGTTGATAGGCGGGATGTGTAAGTGCAGTAATGTATTGAGCTAACCCGTACTAATTGCCCGTGAGGCTTGACCATATAACACTCGAGCTGTTCGAGTGGTTGTAGGTCCCAAAAGTGCGTATCCAACGCCTTGACTACCAATTGTTTTAGATTCAGTCATCCTAAATGGAGCTGAATCACCCGATTTGCCCGGCGGCCATAGCAAATGGGTACCACCTGAATCCATCTCGAACTCAGTAGTGAAAACGTTTTGCGCCGATGATAGTGCGGAGAAATTCCGTGTGAAAGTAGGTACTGCCGGGCATTCACTTGTACACTTCGCGACCGTTCATATTGTGATCACGACGGACCCGATGCAGAAACTCCCCCGACCGGCCGCTTTGAGTTTATTTCCAATCAAATAAGACCCGGCACCGGCGCAATTGAAACTGGACACCCGAGCAGGTCTCGTTGGACGTCCGTCCCCGCACTTCATCAGTGACGTGGAGAAGTTCTGGAAGACTGCGAATTGTCTTATTGACACGCCAGACCGGCTGGTGCGCCACTTCATCGAGGCAGCGGCTATGGGTCAGTGACAGTGACTGATCCAAGTTTGAAAAAATAGGATTTCGTCAGTAAATGCTGAATGGGAAATAGCGATCGTTGATCTTTTCATACGTACCGTCGTCAAGAATTGTACGAATCGCCTGATTTAACTTGTCAAGCAGTTCCCGGTCGTCTTTGCGAACTGCGATGCCGATCCCTTCATCAATTCGATAACCGTCTCCTGTGAAGTCAAAGTCGGCACCATCAGGGCCCTGCAGCCAATGCCAATATCCGAGCCCGTCACCAAAAATGGCATCGATCTCACCTGACTTCAGTGCCTCATAAATCGATCCCTGTTCAGTAAAGTACCGGATGGTTGCAATGCTGGCAACATTCTTTTCGAGCCACATGGAAGAGACAGTTGCCGGTGCGACACCGATCGTGCGACCAGCTGGTTCATTCGGGTTGAATGTTGAATTCTTGTGCGCGACAAACCGTACAACATTGCTGTAATAGCGCTCTGTAAATGCGACTTTCTCGCGCCGTTCCTCAGTGATTGACATACTCGAAACTATCGCATCAATTGTTCCTGCACGAAGTTGTGGAATCAAGCCTTTCCACTCGACTTTCACAAATTTACAAACAACGTTCATCGTGTCACAAAGCGTCTGTGCGATGTCAATATCAAAACCTTTGAGGTCACCTGATTCACCGACCCCGCTGAACGGCGGATAGCCTGGGTCCACACCAACTCGAACCGATCCCTCTTGCGCGCTGGTAGCCTGAAGGGGAACCAAGGACAGCGCAACAAAAATCAGGGAACTCGCGAGCAAACTCTTCATCTGTCATTTCCAATCATCGACATCGTTCAAATCTGGTTATCTACATCGTACACCGAAAACGCAGTCTTCGGTCAATCGATTTTGCCCAACTTTCTGAGCGCGTCGCAAATACGCTTGAAACTGTCACCAATGTCAGCGCATTCATGGCGACCGCGAAGATAACCGTGCACCAGCCCCTTTTCCACTGTGCACTCAGCTTTCACGCCCGCTGCCTTGAGCCGTTTCACGTATTCGACTGAGTCATCGCGAATCGGATCAAACTCGGCAGCAAAAGCCGCACAGGGCGGCATTCCCGAAAAATTCCTAAAAACCAGCGGGAAGTAAGTCGCATCGTCGTTGCGTGGATTGCCTGCGCTCCTCAATTGTTCGAAGTGATGCACATCTGCGGTCGTAAGAAGCGGCGCATCCGAGGCTTCCTCATACGATGGCAGGTTCAGAATCTCGCCACCCAGAAACGGATATATGAGCACCTGTCCGATTGGCTGACGACTTGAGCCATGGCGAGCCACGCAGACTGCGGCGGCCAGTGTACCGCCGGCTGAGTCGCCGCAGACAATAGTATTGCCTTCGTCCAACGCGTCGAAGACATCAAGTGCATCATGGAAATGTGCCGGAAACAGGTGTTCCGGTGTCAGCCTGTAATCGACTGCCACCACCTGCATACCGGTATGGTGGGCCATGTCGGCACAGATGGTATCATGCGTGTTGAGGTTGCCGATCGCAAATCCACCGCCGTGGCAGTAGATTACGATCGTCCCAGATGAAGTCGCATGCGGCTCATACAGCCTGATCGGCACAGGCCCGTCCCGCCCGTCTACGACATCATCCTGAATTCCGATGTCGTCCGGAATCGGCGGGTCGAATCGCGCACACATTTTTTCGTAAAAGCGACGAGTTTCCTCAACACTCAACGCCTCACTGTGCGACGGATAGCTCGCCTCGACTTTTTCCACGAACGCGACCACGTCCGGTTTTAGGGGGTACTTGGATTGAAACCGATTAAAATTTTCCATTTGTTTGCGAAAGTTTGTCTTCCCGAAAGCTGGCTCCCGGCAAATTGACAGTCGAAAAAATACCCTATCGTTCGGACCTTCACAGCTTCCCAAAGGTTCAGCGATGATAACACAATGGAAATTTTTCATGCCCGTCAACCGAAAACGATCCGCTTGCTGCCTGTGATATTGTCCGGTGGGTGACAGCAGTCAAGGCGAGTGCCCTTACGATCAGGTTCCATCTTTGGGATATTGTCAATGCGGTGGCGTTGAAAGTCTAAGTGCGATTGATATTGCGTTGATCTGTGATCAAGCAAATGTATCCGAATCGTCTGGTGTTTGGGCTTAAAATCAATGGTGCAATTCTGAGATACGAACTTAATGTCTCAAATATTGCAGGAGTGATATTTCGAATTACTGCCGGAATGAAACTACAGATAAAGTGGAAGTCTCGCGTACATCAGGCGGTCGCCATTTCAGTCGGATTGGTTGTGATGGCGATGTCAGCATATTCGCCTGCGGACAAGGAGCAAGGAATGACAATCAGGGTGCCAGCAGAGTGGGAACCGCAAGAAGCGATCTGGCTTCAATGGCCGGGGCCGTACGAAAAAGTATTCGAAGACTCATTTGCTGAAATGACTGCGGTGATCACAAAGTATCAGAAACTTCATATTCTGTGTGACTCACAGACAATAAAGAAACAGGCGCAGGCGGCGATTTCAGATGTGGGCGTCGACCCCGATCACGCAAACATTGTCTGGCATATTGTCTCCAACGACAGCGCGTGGATGAGAGATAACGGACCGGTTTATGTGATTGCGGATGGCCGGATGCGGATTCAAAACTGGAAGTTCAACGCCTGGGGCGGTGCGTTCGGAGCCCATATCCCCTATACGCAAGACGACGCGGTACCGATCAGGGTCGCTGACATCCTTGATCTGCCGGTAGACACGATTGAAATTGTCCACGAGCGTGGAAATCTGGAGTTCAACGGCAAGGACACAGTGATCGCGAATTGGAGTGTGTTAGGCGATCCTGACCGGAATCCCGGCTACACGAAGGAACAGGTCATAGCGGACATGAAACGTCATTTCGGTGTCTCGAAGGTCATCCTGATCGAAGGTATACCGGAAGCGGACCTGACCAAAGGACACGTTGACGGCATTGCAAGATTTATCAACGAAAGCACGGTGGTGGTCTCACAATGCACGTCAGCATCGAAGTGCAAGCCGGGTGATGGTCGCGACGACGCAGTCTACGAAAGTGCCGCTCGGACAATACAGGCGGCCGGATTCGAGGTGATTCGAGATCCGATGCAAGCCACAGTCGAGTTCCAGGGCATGACCTTCGATACAAACTACGTCAACTGGATCGTAGGCAATGATTTCGTCCTGCTGGTGGGATTTGACAATCCTGAAACAGATTCGGCAGCGAAGGCGCGCGTGGAGTCCTACTTCCCCGGTCGCGAGGTGCATGTGGTTGAGATGCTCAGATCGTGGGCGTCCGGCGGCGGCGCGCACTGCCACACCAACGATCAACCGGCACTGTCGCTGGCCAGGAACCAATAACTCTTATGGCAATCACGCCTTGAGGACTCTGTCACTCGGATCATGGCTGGTCTGACTGCCCGACCTCGGGGTTATCGCCCGGCTCGAAAATCCCTGCGAGCAGGTAGCGATAAAGACTGATCGCCAACTGTTGTTCATTGTTTTCCGACCGGTGCTGTGCATCAGGCGAGAGTGACATCGTACGGCAAGGCTCGTCTGCAACTACCAACGTAATGTGCGCGTCCAGGTTTGTCGCCTGCCAGATTACGTCACCCGGACTGAATTGATAAAGGCAATTTTGGCAAGATCACTGGCACTAAGGCTTCGCTCCAGTCCCAACTTGAACTGGTGCGAAACCGTACCGAATGTCATCCGGAGTCGCTGAAAACAAGCAAGATTGTTTATCGTGACGATTCAACTGTACGCGTCGAACTGTTCGAAGAGCCGTATAATTGACATCGGATGCGCACGTAGTTCGACAACGATAATGTTGGCAGCTTAATGGAGACGAATTCGTGAATAACCAGCAATCATCGATCGCAAACAGCAGACTTTGGAACCATGTTCCAGAATTGCCAGTTCAATATAGTCCCCTGTTCGACTGGCCACCAAATCTCAGCAGCACCCTGCGCTGGCTGGCAAGGGTTTGGAAGCCGGTTGGTCTTTACTTCATCACTCTTGCAATCGTTGTGATCATCTATCTGTTCTTCCACCCACCTGAAGAGATGATGAGGGAATTTGCGTTTGGTTGGGTCGCACAGATCTGGCTGCGCAATCTGATTCTGATGTGCCTGGTTGCGGGCACCCTTCACTGCTACTTCTATATGCTCAAGAAACAGAAAGATAACCTGAAATTTGAAAAGAAGGGACAGGACGCGAACAGCAAAGTCCATAACTTCGGCAACCAGGTTTTGGATAACATGTTCTGGACCCTGACAAGCGGTCTCGCGATATGGACGGCGTATGAGGCAGTCTATTATTGGGCACACGCAAACGGTTTCGTGCCTGCATTGACATGGGCGGGCAATCCTGTGTGGTTTGTACTTGTCTTTCTCCTGATTCCGCTCTGGTCTTCCATGCACTTTTATTTCATTCATCGTCTTCTGCACTGGCCTCCACTATTCAGAGTGGCACACGCAGTGCATCACCGCAACGTGAATATCGGTCCGTGGTCGGGAATATCGATGCATCCCATTGAGCATGTTTTATTTTTTTCCAGTGTCGCAATACATTTCGTGATCGCGTCGCATCCTGTTCATATGATCTTCCATGCGTATTTTCAGGGTCTGGCACCTGCGGTGTCGCACAGCGGGTATGAAGCATTGAGTGTCGGTGGGGAAAAGCGCATGAAACTGGGTGATTACTTCCACCAGTTGCACCACAAACACTACAAATGCAACTACGGTACGGTGGAAATGCCATGGGATCGATGGTTTGGCTCTTTCCACGACGGAACGGAAGATGCAACCAGACGTATCAGGAAGCGCAAGTGGTGAGATTCTGACCTGGTTCGGCAGTTCTCGGAGCAAGCGCCCGTGGAACCACGGCAATCCTCACAATCCGTTCATTGAACCGATGCCCTGTCTGTAAAGCCAACTGCGATCATCTGCCGACCGATGTCGGCGCCAGTGCCATATCGTTTTACCTGCTTCAGATTCAGCCAGCACCAATCATCGCAAAGTCGTTGGCATTGTTCAGACTCAAATTACATCAATGGCATTCCGAACAGTGTACCGTGGAACTTCGCGAACAGTCCGGCGACAATAGTTCCGGACACGATTGCCACCCCATCCATCTTCCAGCGGGGCGGCTTGTCATGCGAAGACTGACTGCCCCGGATGCTGCTGCTTACTATTGCGACTACGGAAAAAGCGCCTAACGTCCCGAATAGCAGAATCGACTTCATGTCTCCGTTTGCTGCGAGGTGCGCGAGCGCCCACAGAAACAGGCCAATCAGCATGGGGTGACGGAAAAATGCCCGGATGTGCGTTGGCATGTTTGCCGCCGCGAAGAGAATCACCGCGATGGGCACCAGTCCAAACGCCATCGAACGTCCCCAAGTCACCGGTTGGTATACGGGTTGAAAATCAGCTTTGGAAAATCCCCAGATGATCAGTGCCAGGCTTACGAACGCCAAGGCTGAGAAAATCGCCCGATACTTCTTCTCTCCGAGGTTTGCGACCAGTTCGGTACGCAATGGCGGAACACTGGGGATCATGTGCAGAGCTACGAATAATATCAGTCCGGCAATCAGAAGCGTCATCAGAACATACCTCGGGTGATGTCAGGTTGGGGCAGTGTATTTTACGATTTTACGGCATAGTCGAATCGAATTTTCCAAAGCCGGTTACAGGGAGTGGACGATATGGGTTGGTGAATGCGGTACAGCGACAATGCATTGAATTACCCATTCATCCTGTTCCAACGTCGGACCGATGTTCCGCCCTTAAATCAGATACCTCACCATTACAACATGAAGTATAAATACGCTCACTATGCCGGCCAATGACAATCAATATATCACCTGTGGCGGTCTGAGCGTCAGCAAGCAACTTTTCGACCTGATTGCTGAAGAGGTTACGCCTGGAACCGGGGTGGATCCTGAACATTTCTGGAACTCACTGGAGAGTATCGTCGCCGACCTCGACTACAAGAATCGTTATCTCCTCAACAAGAGAGATGAGATTCAGAAGAAGATTGATGATTGGAATTCCACTGACCTGGCGAGTGATTACACAGCAGAGGAAAGTCGGGCGTTCCTTTCGCGGATCGGCTATCTGGTTGACGAAGGTCAGCCGTTCAAGGTAGAGGTTGAGAACGTCGACAGGGAAATATCAGATGTCAGTGCCCCACAGCTGGTTGTACCTGTGGACAATGCCCGTTACGCACTGAATGCGGCGAACGCCCGGTGGGGCAGTCTGTATGATGCACTGTATACATCCGGTGTTGCCGAATTTGAGCCGGAACCCGGTGATCCACCGACAAAATATGACCCGGAACGCGGTGGCAGGGTTATTCAGTGGACACGCAGTTTTCTGGATCGGGTAGTGCCGCTGCAGTTTGGGAGTCATGCTGATGCAAAGCAGTACTTCGTTGCTCCTGCCGGGCATCGCACCCTCGAACTGAATGTTAAGCTCAAGGACGACAATTTCACCACCTTGAAGTCTTCCGGGCAGTTCGCCGGTTTTCGCGGGTTGATGTATGACCCGTCCGAGATACTGCTCTACAACAACGGACTGTTTTTTCGGTTGCTGATCGATCGAAAATCGTCGATCGGACGTAAGGACTCGGCCGGTATCTGTGATGTGATCATGGAAGCTGCAGTGACAACAATTCAGGATTTCGAGGATGCGGTTTCGACTGTGGACGCTGCCGACAAGACGGTTGCCTACAGAAATTGGCTTGGATTGATGAAGGGCACCTTGACGACGCAGTTCGACAAGGGCGGAAAAACCGTTGAGCGCTCACTCAATCGGGACATGGAGTTCACAAATCCTTATGGCATGCCGGTCACCGTTTCCGCGCGAAGCATGATGCTGGTCAGACACGTCGGCATCCACATGTACACCGATGCTGTAAAAACCAAGTCTGGTGAGCAGATTCCGGAGGGTTTTCTGGATGCGATGGTCATCAGCCTTTGTGCCAAGCACAACCTGACTGGTGAAGGAGCGAAAGCGTTTCCCAATAGCAGCTGTGGGAGTGTCTATGTAGTCAAACCGAAGTTGCACGGACCCGAGGAAGTCGCTGCGACCGTCGAGCTGTTCGCACGTGTGGAGGACGCTCTCAAACTGAATCGGAATACACTGAAAATCGGCATCATGGATGAGGAGCGCCGCACAACGATCAATCTGAAAGAGTGCATTCGGGAAGCCAGAAATCGTGTGATTTTCATCAACACCGGATTTCTGGACCGCACGGGTGACGAGATTCACACAATGATGACATTGGGGCCGACGATTACCAAGGAGCAGATGAAAAAGTCAAAGTGGCTCCATGCCTATGAGGATTGGAATGTCGAAGTCGGTGTCGACACAGGCGTCTACAGTGTCGGACAGATCGGCAAGGGCATGTGGACAATGCCTGATTTGATGAAAGCGATGTACACGACTAAACGCGGACATCCTGAGTCGGGGGCGAATACAGCCTGGGTGCCATCACCGACGCTGGCGGTACTTCATGCGCTGCACTATCACGAAGTGGATGTGCTTGAGGTGCAACGTCTGATTCAGTCTAGAGACAGAGTCAAAATCGATGCGTTGCTTGAGCAACCCGTATTGCGAGAGGAACTCTCACACGAGGTGATTGAGAAAGAGCTGGAAAACAATGCCCAGAGTATTCTGGGTTATGTGGTGCACTGGGTCGAGGACGGAATCGGCTGCTCCAAGATTCCTGATATCAATGAGATCAACTTGATGGAAGATAGGGCGACACTCAGAATTTCCAGCCAATTGATAGCAAACTGGCTTAAGCACGGCTTGGTTACGAGCGATCAGGTAATTGATACATTCAAGACGATTGCGTCGATCGTCGACCGGCAGAATGCAGGGACTGAGGGTTATCGGAACATGGCACCTGATTTTGAGGCCAGTGTCGGATTCCAGGCTGCGCTGGACTTGGTTTTCAAGGGAGTGGAATCGCCCAACGGCTACACCGAGCCGGTTCTGCATTCACGTAGACGGGAATCAAAGCAGGTTCATCAGTAATTTCCTGGTTCAGGCTCAGTCCGGTACCCGGATGGAGTCCCTGATCTCACGTAGCCTTTCGATCAGTCTTTTGGGCTTCACGACTTCTACCTTGTCTCCCCAGGTGATCAGGTGAGAAGCCATTTCGTTGATTCCGCCTGCTCTGAATGAGACTTCCAGCCGGCCATCCCGCATGCGTCGGGTCTTTTGTGAACGGTGAAAATTCCATTCCTGTGCGACTCTCGAGATGTCGGCGTCAAACCGCCAGACCACATTGTAGGGTTTTTCCTGAAACACGCCGAAACTGGTGCCGAGGAAGTCTTGGAAACTGAAATCTCCCCTGCGCTCGAAAAATTGACGTTCGTGAACTTCCAGACTTCTTATTTTCGCCATCGTATAGGTGCGGAATCCGCCTGAGTCCGGGTTGAAGGCGACGAGGTACTGACGCACTCCGTGAAGGAATCCATATGGCTCAACTGTCCTTAGCCTAGGCTCTGACTCATTGCTTGAGGTGTACTTGATGCTGACAGTCTGACAGGCCAGGATGGCGTGACGCAACTCCCTTATCAGTTCCGGATCAACGTACTCCCGAGGTCCGGGTCTGGCCACAAAGCCCTCCGATTCATACAGGATCTCGGAGTCCTGCGCCACCATCTCCCGCGCCGCTGAGTCCATATTCGCACGCAGCATCCTGATCAGGTTTTCAGTCTGCTTGGCATACGCTGGCATGGAATTCTCCTCAAACATGCGAGACGCAGCTTTCAGTATGGAAATCTGTTCAAGTGTGAGGTTGGGAGTCGGGATGATTCGTTTCAGCCGCCATCGTTTCGGTCGCCGCGTCGTCAGTTCGATCTCAAGAAACGAGTCACCGATGGCCTTGACCATTCGTTCTGCTGTCCGACGGGACACCTGGAGCTTATCCTGTATCTGTCGATAGGTGACACCTTGCTCGGATGACTGCATTTCGTATACCAATTGCAGCATCTGCAGGTACTTTTCATACATCTGCTAAAAAATCCTTTCCGATAGGATATGAACTGGCATATACGAATATAATTCGTTTTGATGAAGGACAATTTGAAAAATTTCATTCTGTTCCCGGTAGGTGTCATGCTTGTTGTCGCCGCAGTTGCGAAGAACGCCGACGCGAACATCGACAGTGCGAGGGTTACAGTATCACAAACCATCCACGTCATTTACAGACAAATCGTTGCCAATTCGGGTGATGATGAGTCACTGAGAGCGGTTGCCAATGACGTGGTCAGTCGGGAATTGTTGCCGAAACTGAATGTCAGCAAATTCTCCAAACTGATACTTGCGGCACACTGGAAAAAAGCAACTGAGCAGCAACGGGCTGAGTTTACCAGAATTCTGACGCAGTTCCTTCTGCGCAGTTTTGTCACCGCGATTGTTTCCAATCACGACAGGCTCGACACCTATCTCGACAGCATCACGATCAAGCAAGCCAAACCGGGCAAACGGGAGGGACGTGCTATTGTGCCCTTGATTGTTCGATTTCCCGGTTCCAATGAAGTGAAAATCGACTTTCGCATGACCAATGAGGACAACGACGGCTGGAAGGTTTACGATGTCGTTTTCGAGGGTGTCAGCTTCGCGATCAACTATCGCACGATACTCAATTCCGAGATAAAAAGATCGGGGATTGATGCAGTAACGGCGAATCTGGCCGAAAAACTCACAAAATGATGAGATCGAGGCTCGACCCGGCCTGAGGCTTCAGATGAAGTTCTCCGCCAACCGGGTCATCTGGGTTGCTGCCGCCATAACCGGCTTGTATTGGATGAATGATGGCCAGGGTCGAAAGTCGAGTCGGTCCAATTCTGTATCTCCCTCCTTGGTTCTGAGAACCTTTTGACCCACTCGCATTCCAAAGTAACTGGACAGCGTTATTCCTGAACCACAGTAACCCATGGCGTAATGCACGCCCTCATGGACACCGATATGAGGGCTGATATCGGTGGTATAGGCGACAAATCCGACCCAAGAGTGGGTGATTTTTCTACCGGTCAGTTGCGGATAGATTTTCAGCATTTGCTCATAAAGAATCTTGGAACCGGACTGCGAAGTCGCCTCTGTAAACGTTACGCGGCCACCAAAAATCTGACGCTTGTGGTCAGGCGAAAGGCGAAAGTAGTTTCCGATCAATTGCGTATCCGAAATGACCCGGGCGTTAGGATTGAGTTCGGAAGTGACTGAATCCGGCAAGACTTCGGTTGCGATCTGAAAACTCCCTATCGGCAGAATCCGCTCATCATGCCAGCGAAACTGACGTTGTGTATAACCATTTGTTGCCAGGATCACATCGTTCGCATCGAATGTCCCCTTGGTTGTATGGACACGGAAGCCACTGCCATTTTTCTCCAGTTCAGTGGCGTGGCAGCGGTCGATCACGGTTGCGCCCGAACTGAGGACCCGTTGCAGCAATTCGGAGTGATATTTAGCGGGATGCAGCGATCCATGCGCGGGAAGTACACAGCCTCCGAAAAAGAAGTCTGAACCGATTTCCTGTCGCAGTTCGGCTTTTGGGATCATGTGAAACTCGTGTCTGATCTCGTCTGGAATGGATTGATAACTCCTTGCGACCCTGTCATATGCGCGTCGCTTGTGGATACCAATCAATCTTCCGTTCTGTTCGAAATCACAGTCGATGTTCTCGTCCTCGATCAGATCTTTCAGGTACTGAAGGGCGCGATGTCCTTCGCGCGACATCCTGATCGCGGTATCACGACCGAATTTCTTTTCGAGTCTGGATAGGCTTGGCTTGAAGCTTGTACCGGCCTGTCCACCGTTGCGACTGCTACACCCGTAGCCGACGAGATCCCTCTCCACCACCAATGTTGATCGTCCGGCGCGCACAGTCTGCAGTGCAGCGTTCAGACCAGTGTAGCCTGAACCGATGATCAGGACGTCCACCGACTTCGGCAAGTCCGAGTCGGTCACAGAAGGCAGTTGCTCTCTTGGTGCTGCGTCCCACCAATAGGGACTGTCCTGATAGTCGTCAGCGTACATGATGAATGTTCGATTTTGAATGGGACAATGAATCCGTAAACCGGGATTGAAATTATAGATGGATGTGGCTTTGACAGAATTGAATTGAATCCAGGTCTCCATCTGATTGTCCGGGCACCCATCCCGACAGTCAAGGCACTGCGGGTACGCGGGTTGATCCGCATCCGGACATCGACAGCGCCATTCACCCCTTGGTGAAAATCTGTCCTGGTGCAGTTCAGTGGACTCTGTACATAACAAGCCTCGCACATGCGACTGATTGTTCGTCATTGGTCGTGAAAGACACTTCCTAATCAAGTAACATTAGTGCTGTTTTTCTGTGACTGTGGAAGCTGCAAGATGCGACGGACAATAGGCGAGACAAATTTACAGGTATTTCCAATCGGCTTGGGCGCCATGCCGCTTGGTATCCGCGGCAGTTTGCAATTGGAACAGGCAGTTGATGTCATTCATGCCGCGATCGACGCCGGAATGAACTTCATAGACACTGCGAACGTCTATTGCACGGATAACCAGGATATCGGTCTGAATGAGCGCACAATCGCGTCAGCGCTTGAATCGATTGACGATAGCGACATAGTAGTTGCAACCAAAGGCGGCCTGATTCGCCCGCAAGGCCGCTGGGAAAGAAGGGGATCACCGCAGGATTTACGAAGTGCATGTGAAAATAGCCTGACAGACCTGAAAGTGGAGTCGATCGCACTGTATCAACTTCATGCGCCAGATGCATTGGTGCCATTCGCAGATTCAGTCGGAGAACTTGCCCGGCTCAAATCGGAAGGAAAAATTCAGAACATCGGACTGTCCAACGTCGATCGCAATCAGATCGACGAGGCAACGTCGATCGCAACAATCTCGTCGGTGCAAAACCGTTGCAACGTGTTTCATCAGCGGGACCTGAACAATGGACTGATTGATTACCTGAGGCAGCAATCCATTACCTACATCGCCTACAGTCCTATGGGTGGCGGCACGAATCACGTTAATTTACGTGACGAGTCGGTACTATCGCAGTTGGCGGAACAGTATGAGGTAACGGTGTATCAGATTGTGCTGGCTTGGTTGCTGGCAAAAAGCGACAACATCTTGCCGATTCCAGGGGCGAGTCGCATCTCAAGTGCTGTCAGCAGCGCGAACGCGGTGAATGTCCAACTGTCGGCGCAGGAAGTTGCGCAGATCGATCGTATCGGAAGCGACTAGGTCCAAGTCCAAGACGCTACGGCCAGTTGTCTACCGGATGGCCGCTCCCGATCCAATGCTCTATTCCTCGGGTGACATTGTGCACCTTCTGATACCCAAGTTGAGAACTTAGGAAATGACTGATCACCCGTGATCGGTTGCCAATGGCACAGATGATGGCAACACTGTCTTCGCGTCCCGCCAGTCGGGTGAACTTGGAAAGCCAGTCGTCCAGATCGTAGTTGCCCCGATGATCGAAAAAAGTCAGCAGATGGCTTTGCGGAATCACACCGGTTGCCCGCCATTCGTCAGGCGTGCGGACGTCAACGATCACCGCACCACCCTCGATCAATGCTGCAAGTTTGCCGGACGATGTCTCAAGCATTTCCGCGTTGACCGTGCCAAACAGAACCAGAAGACAGATTGCAGCCGGCCGGATCGAGTTTATCCTGAACATTTCGTTGCCTTGAAAACTCCATTCAAATTGTGGTCGTCTCAACGCCAATCTGTCGGTCCCGTCGGTCTGGGTTTAGGAAACTCGCGTTGCAGTTGTCATTGTATGCAGATGCTGTGACTTGCCTCAAAGACTGCGAAGCTTCATATGCCAATCGAGGTCATGCCCGCTTCATTCAATATCAGCCTGGATGAATTTCCAATTTCATTTCTCGTTCAGAAAAATGCGGTGAACCCGGATTTCTGAGTCGGCTTGCTGGATACGACCACCTCAATATCCTGTTTGATATTCTTATTGCCGCAATACACACTTTTCGTACAGGTCGAGAAATCTTCCGTCCCTGTCATATTTTTTCTTCAATTTCCAGTAGTCTTCACTATTATAGGTTTGCCAGAATTCCTCCTTATCGAAATACGAGTCGGAGTACAGAGACTTGATTCCACCTAGTTTTGCGGTCATCACTTCGATTTTTCTATTCAGGTGTCCAGGCTCGGAACGCTGTCGCGACCTGACCGAATCCCAAAATCCGAAATTCACATACATCTTCTCGGAACTCAGGGGGAATAAGGGAAAGCGCGCGGACTTTTCAGTTGTCCCGATAGGACATATCCATATCGGGAGCACACCGACTTGAGCCAAAAGAAATTCGAGAAATTCAGATGCCCGATCAATTGGGATGTCAATGTCCTGAATCACAGATTCGTTGTGATATCCAGCGAGTCGATTCAGAAATCCGGTGACGCCCCACTTTGTATTCCAACGCATAACTTTGGTGTAGGTCTCGGAATTGAGCCTCTTTTTGCCCGCAACTCTTCTCACCAGGCCATTTTGCGCATACAGATTTTTCGAACACCAGAACCAGTCGGTATCCCATCGCCAGATGTAGTCTTTGATGGTCAGATAATCAGTCCGTTTCTCGCGGATGGAACGATAGTAGATGTTGAGATAGGTGTAGTCACTGGTGAATGGCGCTGACTCACAGAATCGACCTGTAGTCAGATAGAATTCGCCCGCCTGGAAAACAGTCCCATCAAGAAAGTCGATATCCGATTCACTGATTTGCTGTATGGCATTGAAGAATTCATCTAGGTCGCTGAAACGCTCATGCTCCAGCCTTACATAAGGTTTGACTGGAAGTGCCGGTGTTTTCAGCCTGAGCGTGTATCCAAGCGTCCCATACGAATTCGCCATCCCATAGTACAAATCAGAGTATTCATTGTCCGCAGTGCATGTAACCACTGAGCCGTCCGCCAGCAGGACGTCCATCTCCAGCACAGTCTCATGGGGCAGACCGAAACGAAAGGACGTTGACTCGATTCCTACGCCTGCGATTGCGCCACCAATCGTGATGGACTTGAGTTGCGGTACGACCATCGGAATGAATCCATGTTCCAAAGTGGCGTCCACCAGGTCGGCATAAGTGATCATGCCCTCCGCAGTCAATGTTTGCTGATCTTTGTCTATCGTCAGCAGGTGATTGAAATCCCGGACGGTCAACCGGCTTGTTTCGAAGTCGGCACGGTCGCGAAATAAATTGGATGTGGTCTTTGCGAGACGGACATTACCGGATGCGGATTTCATCTGAGTCGAGAGCCGCTCCTTTCTTGCAGGATAGGACTCAGCAAAGTCCGTGAGTTTCATGTGGGCTCAGACCTGTCAGGCACTCAAACTTTGGGGATTGGTGGGTATTATCGGTTAGGTGCGAAAAAAGATTCAATTTTTATGCCGTATACATCGGAACAGAAACCGTCATTGACGACCAGTGCATCTGCAAGCGGGTTACAACGCCTGTGTCATGGTTGCCCGAGACCTCATCAAGGTCTAATATCGCACCTAAGGAGCCGCCAGCGGTGGCTGTTGACAAGCGTCTTGCAGTTGCGAGTTTCGAACCCGGTGACACCAGCACTTGTGTGACCACTGAAGCCAGCGCCAGTGAACGCTGTCGAGTGGCGTTTCGATGCAAAAACCGCTCCAGTCCCGTGTGCCGCCCAGCACCGCAGCGACGTTTCCGTGCGGGTATGAACGGGCGATGGCAAAGCCATCTTCGGCGGATTCACTGACAGTAACGCCGCGCAGCACGGCATCAAACCGGTTGATGATCTGCGGTGGCAGGTTGGTGAGATTGCCGACGGTTATTTTGCGGATGCGAGGGCCTTCTCTCTATGACCGGCGCGGCAAGACGGTGTGCCGGCCACGCTTGTTTTTGATCGTTTCGATGTAGTGAGCCAGAGCTGGGAATATGCACTGGGTAAATATAGACAGGTCATAACAAAGCAAAAACAACTTATCGTTAATCAAATCAAACTGTTGTGGAGTTAGAGATGGAAAATATTGCGTGAAGTTCCGCTTAGTGGGGCACACCGAATAGTGGTGACCGCCGCAATTGCAAATTGAGCATATTCGTCCCTAGGTGACTACAGAGACGGAAAACCTGGAAGTGCTAAGAAATCAATTCTTTGAGAGCATCAGCTTGCTTTGATTATTGGTTTGCCACAGGCAAAACTGAGCTCATTCATTCTTCACAATGAGTGAACCGACTTCACTTTTGAGGTTTGATTTTTTCGAGCCAAACCCCGAGTGCCGGGAGCAATAGGATCGCACCGATCATATTGACGATGAACATAAACGTCAGGATTGCCCCCATGTCTGCTTGAAATTTAAGTGACGCTGCCAACCAGGTTGCGATCGAAACTGCTAGAGTCATGCCGGTCAGGACAACTCCCGAACCAACGGTGACCAGAGTTTTTTCGAAAGCCTCCGAGAAGTCAGACCCACTTGCCATGTGGGTTCGGATGCGCCCATAGAAGTAAATACCGTAATCAACACCCACGCCGATGCCTAGTGCTACGACGGGCAATGTGGATACCTTCAGCCCGATTTCAAGAATTGCCATCAACGTATAGGCCAAAAGTGACGCAATCGCCAATGGGATGATGACACATAAAACCGCTGTAAGTGAGCGAAAAGCAATAAGACACAGTATGGTTACTGCCGCAAAAACATAGCCTAAGATTGGAAATTGAGACGCCTCAACCTCTTCATTGGTTGCAGCCATCACACCAACATTTCCAGACGCCAGCTTAAACTCAATGTCTTTCACTAAATTCTGGTGATTAAATTCCTTAACCGCATCCACCACACGTTCAATTGTTTCCGCTTTATGGTCGGTCGTATAAATATGAACTGGCATCACACTGCAATCAGCGTTGAGCAGGCCGCTTGAAGTCTGCACCGGAGAAACTGCCTGTACCAACTGATAGTGATTACGCGGCAACGTACTCCATTTCAGATTACCTTCGTTCCATGCTGCATTGATATGTCTTGCGGTCCCAGCGAGCCCTGAAACCGACTGAACACCATCGACATTTCGCAGCTGCCATTCAAATGCATCGATCGTACTCAAAATGTCATAATCAATGCACCCATCCGGCTTGGTTTCTGCAATGACTGTCAGAACATCGACTCCGATGCTGAACTTATTGCTTATCATCGCAGCGTCTTGGTTGTAGACCGAGTTCGCACGCAATTCAGGAACGCCACTGTGTTCATCGCCAATTCGGACCTTGGGCGCATTCCAAATTCCAACCAATGCTAAAACAGCGGATAACACAATCACCAAGGCTGCATTTCTTGGTTGGGTAACCCGTGATATCCAGACCCACACTGGAGATAAAAAAGCGTCTTTGGCATCAATTCGAACGCTCCGGGAATTATTGTTGCGATGGATATGAGTAAGCAAAACCGGCAACAAGCCAAGATTAGTCAATATGATCCCAGCGACTCCGATGCTGGCTGCTATCGCAATTTCCTGAATTACCTGCACATTTATGAATGCAATCGTCACAAATCCAATTGCATCCGATACTAGTGCCACCATTCCAGGCTTCAATACGCGTCGAAATCCGGCCCGGGAGCACTCCTCGGCACTGAGACCACTGGCGAATTCAACATGGGTAGCATTGACAACCTGAACTCCATGACTGATTGCGATCGCGAACACAAGAAATGGAATCAATATCGACATTGGATCAATGCCAAACCCGAGTACATTCAGAATTCCAAGCTGCCAAACGACAGACAAAAGAGAACAGGCGAGTAAAGTTGCGGTTAACGGAACTGAGCGTAGATAAATGTAAACGAAAATTGCAATTACGAAAATTGCAATTCCAAAAAATGCAATTACTTCGGTAGTACCGGAAGCGATGTCGCCCACCACTTTAACAAAACCGATAATGTGAACCGTGTATCGATCATCGCCATGGGCCAACGCGGTTTCACGCACGTTTTCCAACTGATTGGCAACATCCACGTAATCAAGTTGTTCACCAGTCCCGGGATGGAATTCCTGCAGCCTTGCCGATATAACCGCACCACTAAAGTCATTTGCCACCAAGCGTCCGAGTACACCGGATTTGAGAATATTTTCCCGCAGTTGTAAAAATCCAGCGTCGTCGCCCTTGAAATCGACCGGCAGTACGTTGCCTGATTCGATTCCATCTTCGACAATCTCCAGATAACGAACGTTGGGTGTCAGAATCGAGAAGACTTGCGTTCGATCAACTCCAGGCAAGAAAAAAACTGCGTCTGTAACCTGGCGAAGCAAATCGATAAATTCAGTAGAAAAAATATCACCCTCTTTCGCCATAATCGCAACTAAAACCCGGTCAGCACCCCCAAATTCGTCGCGATGCTGTAGAAATGTTTCCATATAAGGATGCTCGACGGGGACAAGTTTGGTAAACCCTGCGTCAACGGTCAGCTGCGAAGCAAACCATCCCATTGCCAAAGTTACCGTAAGAAACACTGCAATAACCCAGCGTTTATGGTCAAACAGGGCGTTTTCAAGCAATCGAGTCATACGAATGAATGTCTCATTTGGATTTTGTCTGACCAAGCCATGGATTCAAAAATCTACTGAACAGTTGGTTTGAGGTTCAACTGCTGGAAATTGCTGTATAAGTTTTATTGAGAATTGAGTTACAAAATGAGGCCTTGATCAATTCTGTATTTGCAGCGGTTCAGTCATCCATTCGCTGCTTTCCAGATATCGAACACCAAACATCCCGACCAGAACCAGTTTGTTATCAGGCAGCACTTCCGCCGCTGATATTCCGAGCCTGTCTGGAAACTGCCTCAATGTAAAGGTTTGGCCGCCATCAAAGCTGATCAGCAACGTCCCATCAAGCCCTGTAACGACTACCCCGCCATTTGTAAATCGTGCAATTCCGGTTAGTGTTGCAGTGGTTCCGGTATTGATTTGCCGCCAGGATTGACCGCCATCGTCAGATCGATACAATCCGCCTCGAAGGCCGCATAAATAGACTGTATCCGGTGGTATTGCCAAAACTCCAAACCAAGATCCGGAGTAGGGCGAATCGACCTCACTGAAGTTTTTACCGGCATCATCTGACCGATAGGCTACTCCGGCTTCAGCTCCAATATACAGGATAGGATTGATGTCCGCGGCGACAGCATTCAAGTGATAATCATCTTCGCTGATCGTTTTTGGCTGCCAGCTCTCACCACCGTCTTCGGTTGACAAAAAAAAGCCAAATGAGCCGATTGCAAATCCTTGCATTGAATCAGTAAACCACACATCTAGCAGCGGGCGCTCTTCATGAGGAGCATAGTGCATCAATTGCCAGGAGTTGCCTGCATCTTTGGTCCGCAAAATGACTGCATCGTGTCCCACGGCAAAACCAGTGTCTTCGTCGAGCATCTTAACTGCAGACAAAAGAACGTTGACAGGTGACTGTACCTGCGTCCAACTAAGACCTAAATCGTCAGACACTAAAATGTGGCCGCGTTGACCGACTGCGATAACCCTTTTTCCCGTAAAAGTTACGTCGAGAAGCAACGATTGTGCTGAAAGTCTTGCTGGGTGGGATGCTGCGACCTCAGCATCGGCATGTTCAAAAACAATTAAGCATAGTCCTATCAGCAAACACTGCCAAAGACGATAGCCGGATTCAACGCAGGGAATGCGCAATAGGTTGCCTGAAATCAATCGAATATCTCTGACGCTTTAAGGATTATCTACGTCCCTCCCGACGGAGTGCTGAAAGAGTGTAGTCTCTTTTTTTTGAATCTTCATCCCATGTGCACATTGGAAACTCATTATCAAGGCCTTGTGCCAGGTAGCGACGTGCCTGCAAATCAGAATGAACTTCCAATGTAGCCCAAATTAATGGTTTCTCATAGTAATTAATGACATGAGCTTCTGATACACGCCACAACTGATCGCGTGTGTCATAGATATCACTCAACAATACTTGCCATGAGTCCTCATCAATATAAAACGTACGCCGCTTGTAGACGTGACTTGCGCCTTCCTTTAGTGTTGCTTCGACGACCCAGACGCGATGCAGTTCATAGCGTAAATGTTCTGGGTTGACATGAAGCTGCGTAAGAATATCAGTAAATTTTAACTGGTCGCTGTGTAAGCGATATGAATTGTAGGGTACATACAATTCGCGCTTTCCAATCAGCGTCCAGTTATAGCGGTCAGTTGCACCGTTGAACATGTCAAACTGATCAGAAGTTCGCAATCCATCTGACGTTGAACCCGGATTATCGTAGCCGACATTTGGTGCACGCCTTACCCGGCGCTGACCTGGATTGTAAGCCCAGGCCTTGCGGGGTTCGATGACCTGGTTCATCGTTTCATGCACTAACAGAATGCCACCAGCGAGACGCGTTGGAGCGACTACTTTGTGCTTGGTATATATCATGATGTTGTTGAGGTCAGCGACTGTCATTTCAGGCAAAGAGTACCTTAACTCTGCTTCAACCTGAGTCTTTACAATGGTATAGTCACCTCCTGTCGTCACAGCAGCCTGTCCCAGCATGCATGAGACCGTTTCACCGCGGTAGCGAAGCAGGTGGTTCCATATCACTTCAAGCCCGTTCTCAGGTATTGGAAACGGAATGCCAATGACGGCATTGCCGACGCCATTACCATCGTCTTCCAGCGTTGCAGTTGCAGCGGTACTGCGCGTGGCGTCATAAATTCGCTGTGGTACAGAAGCACTTCGTCGTGTCGGATAGACATTGATGTGGAAACTTGGGTAGGTTTCAAGCATTGCCTGGTGCCCGGCAGACAGATATTCGCGGTACTCTTCGATATTGTTTGAATCGATTACGAATAGAATCTCATCGTCCGGGAACGGATCACGATGATGCTCACCAACCTGATAGCCCTCAGGCGGCGCTACGATGCCACCCGTCCATTCAGGTATGGTTTCGTCTGCATTGCCAGCGCGTTCTGCGCCAAGTGGAGTAAGGTCTTGGCCAAGCCGGTTGATTTGATCGGGTGTCAGTTCCGCATTAACTGATGCGGAGAAACAAGCAATCAAAAGAACAGCAACTGATTTTATTGCGAACTTATTCATAGTGTTCCTCTGGAATCCCGTGTTCAGAATGAATAGCTGACTGAGAGGGACAGAAAATCGCGATCGCTTAATCTATTTCTAGAACCCGAATGCGCTGTATAACTCAAATCAGCAGTCCAACGATCAAGATAGTTTGCCCCCAATCCAAAGGTCAGCACCTTTCTGCCCTGCAAAAAGTTACTGACCGGTACCGGGGTCGTGCCTTTTACATCATGCAGAAATTGAAAATATGGAATTAACTTAACTGCGCCAATCGCGTTGTTATATTCAAACCAAACCGTACCGCGGTATCCATAGGAAGTCGCATCCGCATAACCGCCACCGGCACCACCGGTTTCAAGCGGAGTTCGTTCTGAATCAGGCATGTCGTGAACATGAGTAATACCCATCTCACCGACAAAGCCAGTGCTATCGGAACCAAGTGCAGAGCCAAAAATCTTGGTCGCGGTCATTTGCAGCTGACTGACATTTCTTCTCACATAGCCTAGCACGTAGCCCTGTTGGTTACCATTCCCCAATTGAGCAAGAGAATTTTCACAATCCGGGGTGTTGGGTGATAAGCACAAAACCGGGCGTAATGCCTGTCCGAATAAAGACCTGACTTCCCTTTGTAAAGGCACATCTGAATGATGGGAATATTCACCTTGCAAAGCCCAGCCACTATTTTCGAGAGCGGTATTGAAACTGATCCCAATCGTTTTTATGTCTTCAGGGTATTCGACTAGGTAGTTCGATTCCTTTGCAAATCGGTCAACAATCAATCCTCGAGTAAACGGTCCAACAATCGATTCTCCACGGGGACCCAGCATTCTCATCAATTCGGCTCGGCCTAAATCGTTGTTCAGACTTCCCGCCATCCGTAGAATTCTATTAAATTCTGCTTGGGAAGGAATGCGTCCGCTTACAACTGGAAGCTGGCTGTGATTTCGAATAAAAAATAACCCAAATTCGGTATTGTTTAATTCTTCAGCAAAATAGCGAAGTGCAAATCCCCATTGACCTTCATCCTTTGGCTCGTTATCTGGAGCACGTTCAACAGCAAGAAAATGAGGATCGTGCCTTTTGAGTTGATACCCGTTCAGATCAAATAAGGGGGAGGAATTGAATTCTGCTACATTCAGCCTGAAGATACGTCCTGTATCCGATACGTTTCCGAGACTAGAGTGTGTGATATACGCATATCTTCCACCGGCACCGACAAAGTCATTGGTCGAATAATAGGTGCCAACCGGGTCAATTTCAGTATGCTTCCAATCGAATTGATAGAAACCCTCCACTGTCAAATTCGGAGAGAGCCCCACAGAAGCCGAAATCATCGGAACCGGGATAAGCGCCTCGCGCAACTCCGAACCTGGCGTTCGAATACGGCTGACGTCAATAGGATTGGTGACATTGATTCCGTTTGGAATGAACGTGCTCTCGCCCCAGTTTAGAACTTGACTGCCAACTCGCACATCGAAAAAAAGACCCTGCACGTCAAAACCGCCATAAACATAGGCGTCCAGTAGATTGATGTCTTTACCGGCAATTTTTTTCGCTTCTGAAGATAACGGCGTTCGAACTCGAGCTCTGTTTTGATTTTCGTAGTCAATGAAACCATGCGCTCGCGTAAAGAGACCAAAATCACCCTGCTGAATACCCAACTCAGTGGTAATCGCTGCCGTATTGCTGACGATACCACGGTTGTAGTTTCTAGTGCCATTATCGGTGTTGGCGTTAGATAATCCGTCCTGTCGCTTGGATGTTCGCGCAGTTAGACCGTAAGTAAGCGTGACATCGAGATTGGCTTCCACATCACCACTTGAAAGTTCAACTGCATGAGCGGGTAGTGCAACGACAACCGCACAAAAGGTAACAATGACTGATAAACCGTAAACATAGACCGATTGTTTGAGACTGCGCTTTGAAGGTGAATTGCTTGGTCTGTCCAATCTAAGGCACCAAGAAAAAAGGCTTTTTGTCATGTTGCCTCCATTCTATGTCTCGCTACATTCTGATATCCAGGTTAAAAATGCTGAAAAGGTGCAAGGATGTCTGAACTTAAACGACTTGTTGTTCTTACGTTTAACTGTCAAACGAATTGAGCAGGTCCGATACCAGTCAATTTGTATTTCCTTATACTTGCATGAAAAACCATTGTTTTCAGTCGTATTGATTCAGCACAAATATTCGATGCCACAATACCTGATGCAACACTAATATTGACGGATTTTTATGCCATTTTAGACTAAATTACACTAGTGTCCCGTTAAATTATTCAATAAATCAGGCATGTTCGCTTATCTGCATTTTTTGATTGAGTTGGCTGGAATTGACGTGATGCGGTATCCATTGAGTCTTGAATTTACTGTTTTGGATCCCATTGAACTGTAATGCACGCAGTCGTACAGTGCCATTCGATCGGATTGGCGGATTCAGGGCACAGTGAGCCGCCGTGCCCTTTTTTCAGGGGCGACTAGGGGGTTGTGACAGCTTGCGCCGTTGAATCAATTCGGCAGCGGTTTTGGATTAAGGTCCAGTGCCTGTTGCGAGTGGGCGGCGAAATACCGATTCGATTCTCGAATGTATTGAAACGCCCTTGCAGGCGAATGATTGAGATTGCGATATTGGTCAGTGCTGCGAGATTCTGCGACAGGTTTCGCAGCCGCGCCCGGCAACGGTCTTCATCGCAGGTGAAATCGCGCACGTAGTGGTTGGCGTTGTCAATGTGCCAGTGTACCCGTACTAATTTGCTTAACTGTTCAGCATCGGCTGTGTCGGCCGTCAGCGAGGTCACAGCATAGTCAGGGCTATTCGTTTATCTGATATAGCCAATTATCTCTGACTGAGTTATCGTCAGGGACAATTGGAGTAAAAAAGTTTACTTGGAGCTGGACATTCGTTTGTCGATCTGGAAACGTGGTTATGGGAGTGTCGGACTGAGGTTTGATACGAAAGTGTCGGATTTGCCACCTGAACCCTGCTATCGCTGACGCGCTTGCCCTTGGCTCGACTAACTTTTTGCGCCAATTGTCGATTTTTTCTGTTTTTTGCGTGGGAAAGTCTTGTATCCGTCAATCAGATCAGGACAAAAAAATAATGACTGAGGAGGGAAGTTCAATTCGTCCGTTTCGTGCAGCGACATAGATCATCTCCTTGATATCTGCAAAACGTACGCCAGTGATCGTATAGCTTTTTGAATTACTCCTTTCGACCTTCGAACAGCATGACCAGATTAGGCAGTATAAACAAGGTGAACAGGCTGGTTAACACCAGACCGCCGAGTATGCTGACCACAAAAGGCACGAAGACAAGCAATTCTTCACTGCGTTCATACAGCAAAGGTGACAAAGCCAACAATGTTGTCAGAGTTGTCAGAAAGACAGCGCGAAATCGGGAGTGCATCGCAGCAGCAGCCACAGCGATCACGGGAAGGTTCGGACGCTCAATCTTCAGATTGTTGTATTTATCGAGTAATATCAGCGCATCGTTGAAAATTACTCCCATGACACCAATCACTCCAAACATTGACATTGTGCTGAAATTCCAGCCCAATACCCAGTGTCCAAATATCGCGCCGGTGAACGCAACCGGAATTCCGAAAATAACGACAAGCGGCTTCCAATAACTGCGAAGGTACGTTGCAACGATCACGTACATAGCAAGCAGCGTAAAAGGCATAAGGATCGATAGAGTTTTAATGAAGTTTCTTTCGTCGCGTATTGAACTTTCTGGTTCAATAACAAGGCCAGGATAATTTTCGATGATCTGCGAAGCAACATCATCGTTAATCGTCCTGCGAACTTTTCTCGGTGTCGAAGCCTCCAGATCTACAAATCCTTCAATGAATATCGCCTGGTTACCGTCAATACTAGACAGCGAAGCCAACTCCCGTTCTTCCTTGATATCGGCAATATAGTGGAATGGGATTTCCCCATTCTTGGAAACACGCAGTCGCTCGTTCATCAGTCCGTATAAATCATCACGATTTTCCCGTGGGTAGCGAACGACAACTCTTAACTCATCATGTCCGCGCTGAATGCGTTGAACAGTAAGACCGTGAAACGCCGCCCTTAGCTGATATCCTACCTCCGCAATACTAAGTCCGGCCGCTCTGCCCTCTGGAGTAAGTTCAATCTGAAAATGAAGCTTGCCCGGTGTCGCGTTATCAGACAGTCCGTAAATCGCGGGGTGCTCAGCTAACTTATTTCTGAATTCGCTCGCCGCCTGCAACAACGTTTCGCGATCATCATGCTGCAGTGAATAGGCGATGAGTGGACGCGACGGATTTCGCGTCGATGCCAGGTGAATTCTTTCCGCGGTTGGTACATTGCCAATCTGCTGACGCCATGCTTTTTCGAATTCAAGCGCCGATAATTGTTGTTCTGGCTGATCGCGCAGGTGAACACGGATTGACGCAATGTGGTTGGCGTCGGTTTTTTTATTATGTAGAGGCATTTTCGTTAACTGAAAACCGTTGGTATGACTCGCGATCGCAAGG
>JAPPIB010000035.1 GCA_028820695.1 Acidiferrobacterales bacterium
CATGCAGAACGCCGACAGGCAGAAATATTCCAGGAAATCGAAAAAATCGGATTGATTTTACACCTGTCAACTATAAACGATTATTCCCAAAGTAAAAGCGAAGTGAAGGTACACGAATATCAAGCAAAGGAGATCCTGCGCAAGTTCGGCGTGGCGACACCGCGCAACGTCGTCTGCCGGAGTCCCGACGAGGTTCCCGACGCAATGGCGCAACTTGGCGGAAAGGTCTGGGTCGTCAAGGCACAGATTCATGCGGGTGGACGCGGAAAGGGCGGTGGTGTGCGTGTGGTGCACTCGGAGCACGACGCAGTTCAGGCTGCCCGTGACATCATGCAACGGCCTTTGGTCACGCCTCAGACGGGTCCCCAAGGACAGCCGGTCCGGCGTCTGTTGGTTGAGGAAGGAGTTCCGATTCAATCTGAGATCTATGCCGGACTCGTTGTTGATCGGACAACCCAGCGCGTTGTCCTGATGGTCAGTCCTGAAGGTGGCATGGAGATCGAGGAGGTTGCGGCACGGTCTCCGGAAAGGATACATAAGACGTTCATCGATCCACAAGTTGGTCTGACCGACACCGATGCACAATCCGCGGCGCGTTTTTGCTCGGTTCCCGAAGAGCTTGTCGCCAGCGCGGCTGAGTTTCTCATCTCATTGTATTCGGCGTTTTGGGACAGCGATGCCTCACTGGCTGAAATCAATCCGCTGGTTGTGACCACGGATGGCAGGGTCATCGCACTTGATGCGAAAATGACTTTTGATGACAGTGCGATATACCGAAATTCGCAACTGTCCCAATATCGGGACCTGGATGAGGAGTCACCGGAAGAGATCGAGGCGTCTGACGCCGGGCTGACCTATATCTCATTGGATGGCAACATCGGTTGCCTCGTCAACGGTGCCGGACTTGCGATGGCAACCATGGACATCATCAAGCTGTACGGCGAGGAACCTGCGAACTTTCTGGATGTTGGCGGCGGAGCTACGACGGAACAGGTCATATCAGCGTTCAAAATCATGCTCGGCAACGACCAAATCCGCGCGGTACTGGTCAATATCTTCGGTGGCATCATGCGATGTGACGTGATCGCCGAAGGACTGGTCACCGCATTCAGCCAGATTGAGCTTAATGTACCGGTCGTGGTTCGGCTTGAGGGTACCAATGTCGAAAGAGGCAAGCAGATCCTGAGTGATTCGGGATTGACGCTCATTCTCGCCGATACGATGGACGATGCGGCGGCAAAAGTCGTCCGCGCAGTGAGAGGAGACTAAGACATGTCGATCCTGATCAATCGCGATTCGCGTGTCATGACCCAGGGAATGACGGGAAAAACAGGCTTGTTTCATACTCGAAACTGTGTGAATTATGCCGATGGAAAGCGTACATTTGTTGCCGGAGTCACACCCGGCAAGGGCGGTCAGGTTATCGATGACATCCCTGTCTACGATACGGTTGTGGAAGCGAAGAATCAGACCGGCGCGACGGTATCGGTCATCTACGTTCCCCCGCCTTTTGCTGCTGCCGCCATAGACGAGGCTGTCGAGGCGGAACTGGATCTCGTGATCTGCATCACAGAAGGCATTCCCGTCAAGGACATGGTCATGACGCGCGAAAAGATGAAGGGCTCAAAGACGATTCTGGTCGGGCCGAATTGTCCCGGAGTGATCACGCCCGAGGAGATCAAGATCGGGATCATGCCGGGGTACATTCACAGGAAAGGGCCGATCGGGGTGGTGTCCAGGTCCGGAACGTTGACCTACGAGGTCGTGGATCAGCTGACCAAGCTGGGCCTGGGTCAGTCCACCTGCGTCGGTATCGGCGGTGACCCGGTCAACGGTACGAAGCATGTCGACGTCCTTCGATGGTTCAATGACGATCCGGATACCGAAGCCGTAGTCATGTGCGGTGAGATCGGCGGTACGGATGAAGAGGATTGCGGGCGATGGATCAAGGAAAATTCAACCAAGCCGGTTGCAGCGTTCATTGCCGGGGTGACCGCCCCTGCTGGGAAACGGATGGGGCATGCAGGTGCGATCATTGCCGGAGGCAAGGGGACTGCGGCAGAAAAAATCTCGGTGTTGCGTGAATGCGGCGTTCAGGTCACCGAAAACCCTGCCGGAATCGGAGACTTGGTTGTGGAGATGCTTCGTGCCTGATTGATTCTCGCCGCCCTCGAATTGAAATTGAGTCAAGCACCCGCCGGGAGAGCAAAAACCGGTCACAGCTGATCGTCGGCCGCTTGTGTTCAAGGCTCAGTATTCGCGTTGCTGCTGACGGCGCGAAACCGGGGGTTGGATCGTCTCAATCTAATGCCAGATATCCGGCATTTCGCTCTTTCTTCGCTGAATGAATGCCTGCAGTTCCTCATCCACGCCCGGGTCAAGTTCAGGTTTTTGGTAATCCTTGAGCATTTGCTTCCACTTCAGATTTGCGCGTTGTGCGATATCAAGACTTCCTTCCTCTTCCCATTGCTCGTATGGCAGAGTGCTGAACAATTCCGATTCATAGAAGGCGTTTTCGTAGTTCGCAAGTGTATGCGTGCTGCCGAAAAAGTGATTTCCCGGTCCGACTTCTGCGAAGGCGCCGCCGGCGAACTGTTCATCCTCCAAAGATACGCCCTTGACGAACTTGTGCAGCGCTCCCAGGAAGTCCGCATCGATCACGAATTTCTCATAACTGACCGTCAAGGCACTCTCCATCCATCCTGCTGCGTGCAGTACAAAATGCGATCCGCACAAGACTGCGGCAATGAGTGAATTGACACTTTCGTTGGTCGACTGGGCATCGACACATTGAGAGCTTGTAAATCCCCCGCTGCAGCGCAGCGGGACATCAAACCTTCTGGCGATCTGGCCGACAACGTAGGATGCGGCGGCTGATTCGGCGGTTCCGAACGACGGTGATCCGGCCCTGAGATTGACGGTTGTCGTGAAATTTCCGAATATTGCCGGAGAACCGGGTCGAACCAGTTGTCCCAGAGCGACTCCGACCATGACTTCAGCCAGTCCCTGGGCAATTGAGCCGGCAATGGTTACCGGTCCGGTTGCGCCGCTGAGTACAAAAGGCACCACGACCGGACATTGATTCGCTTGCGCGTAGGCGCGCAAGGCACCGGACATCGCTTCGTCATAGACCAGGGGTGAGTTCATGTTGATATTGCCTGAGATGACGCAGTTTTCGTCGGTATACTTCTGTCCGAACAGGATTTTCGCCATCTCAATGGAATCCAGAGCCCGATCGCGCGTTGTCACAGAACCCATGAATGGCATGTCGGAGTAGTTGATATGCGCATACACCATGTCGAGATGCCGCTTGTTCACGGGTTGGTCGACGGGTTCGCACACGGTACCGCCGGAATGATGGATCCAAGGTGACGAATACGCGAGCTTGACCAGATTGTCAAAGTCCTTGATGGTACCGTAGCGTCGGCCCTGATCCAGGTCTGAAACAAACGGCGATCCGTATGCGGGGACGAACACGAGGTGATTTCGTCCAATTCGTGCCGATTTTGCAGGATTGCGTCCATGCATGACGAATGAACTTGGAACAGTCTTCAGGAGGCTGCGAACGAGTCCTTTGTCGAATCGGACCCGTTGACCTTTGACGTCAGCGCCAGCCTGTTTCCAGATTTCGAGTGCGACATCATCACCACGGAATTCAACCCCGACTTCCTGCAGGATCTCGTCGGTCCTGTGCTCAATGATATCGAGGCCTTCCTCGCTGACAATGTCGTACGTTGGAATCTCTCGCTTGAGTCCCGCAATAATGATCGGTGCGGTTGACTGCGTTCGCGAGCGGCGACGGATCCGACCTCTTTCTGGAACCGTGTTCCCACCTACAGTTGCTTGAGCCATTTGCCAATCTCCTTATCGTCATGTGGAAATCCGCGGTTATTTTACATGGAGCAAGGCAACGTCGGAGACATAAGGGCAGACCATCCAGCGGCTGCCGGCTTGTGTCCATTGTCAGGGCTGGCAATCGTTGTGTTATCATGCCCGAGGAAGACATAGTCCTTCAACACTCCATTCACTCAACGTCGTAACGAACAACTTGGTCATCGTGACAATAAGGTTGTTTTCCAAGTTTCCCCCATACATTGCAGGTATCACGGTTGCAAAGTCGGTGACTTTCTGCATGGGATTGGCGATGTTTTTCCTTATGTCAGATTCGGGTGTTGACTTGATGGGCCGATGGGCGACTGTGTTCTGGTATACGACTCTTGGAGCAATTGTAGCGATGTCAAATGTGATCGTACGATTGCCGATTACCGACTGGCGAATCCCGTGGTGGATTCGAAGTCCGGCCGTAAGCGCATGGATGTGCCTGATGCTGGTACTGATTGCAGGGGACAGGGTGCAGCAGATGATGTGGATGATGCATGTCTCGAGAGGCGCACTGACTTCGCCCTATTGGTTTGTGATTGACGGCCTGCTCATTGGTTTCATTGCGGGAATATCGTCTGCCTGGATCGAGAAAAAGCAATTGATGGCCAACGCACAAGCGTGATGACATTGCCCGATCTCGGGTGAGTTGGCAGTTTTATCTGCCGAAATTGAAATATCATACAAAGTCGGGTTTCACAATCCAGGCATCGGGAGTTGGAAGTACCTGCAATGATTCTGACGATAGTTGAAGTTGAGGAATTCCTGGAAGGGTTTCAAATGAATACCACCGCGTCGGGATTGCACGGAATGATCGCAGGGCTGACCTGTGCCGGGGTGGGCGAGAATGATATCGACAACTGGTTGCCTGTACTTTGTTTTGAGAGTCAGTATGTGTCGGAAGACGAATACCGAATGCTGGAGCAGGACGTTCGCGGGCTTTATCGGGAGGTGCTGGCACAGTTGGACGAGTTCGGCGTGGAATTCAGTATCCTGCTGCCCCACGAGGGGTGTTCGCCCACAGATCGAATCGTCGCGCTGACATCGTGGTGTACGGAATATCTCAGGGCATTGATGGATTACGGTGAAATATCGCTCGGGCAACTGTCAGAGGATGGCATGGATTTCATTTCCGATGTCCAGGAGATGACAGAACTTGATCCGGAATCGGATCCGACCGACGAGGATTTCGAATCTTCATTTATGATATTGGACGAGCACCTTCGAATCGGCGTTCAACTGATCTATGAGCAATTGAATATGCATTCGCTTTCAGGCCAGAGTACAGGTGCGGGAGGCTTGATGTGAATCAGGCAGAGCGTCGTCGACAGGTTATGGACCGTATTGGAAATGGCATTGCCATCATTCCCAATGCGACACAGCAGCGCCGGAATTCAGACGTTTACTACACGTATCGTCCGGACAGCGATTTTTACTACCTGACAAGATTTCCGGAACCCGAGTCAGTCGCGATCCTGACGCCAGGCGGCGACGAAGGGGATTACATACTTTTCTGTCGGGCAAAGGACCCGGATTCAGAACTCTGGGAGGGCCGGCGTCACGGACCACAGGGCGCGGTCGAAACCTTTGGTGCGGACGCTGCATTCGGTTATGACGAGCTGGATGAAAAACTGCCATCGCTGTTGGAAAATCGTGACTCGATCCACTACTGCCTCGGTCGGTATCCGGAATTTGATCAGCGCGTGATCGGGTGGCTGAATCAGGTGCGCCGCATGGTGCGGACCGGTACCAAGGCACCTGGTGGAATACTCGACCTCGGCTCGATACTCCACGAAATGCGTCTTTTCAAGACGGAAAGGGAAATTGAATTCATGGCTACGGCCTCAACGGTCTCCGCTGAAGCACACCGACGCGCCATGCAGGTCTGCCAACCGGGCATGGCGGAATATGAGATACAGGCTGAGATCGAATACTGGTTTCAGAAAAACAATTGCAGGACCGCCTATCCGAGCATTGTCGCAGCGGGTGAAAACGCATGTATTCTGCACTACACCGACAATTCGAGTGACATGAAAGATGGTGATCTGTTGCTGATTGATGCGGGTGCTGAATATGACTGCTATGCTGCTGATATCACGCGTACGTTCCCGGTAAACGGAAAATATACCGCTCATCAGAAAGCTGTTTACGATGTGGTGCTTGAGGCGCAAAGGGTGGCGATCGAGGCAGTTCGACCGGGCAAGCGTTACAGTGATGTCGATGATGCGGCGAGACTGACGATCGCGGATGGTCTGATTGATCTCGGGATTCTCACCGGCAGCGCTGAAGAGGCCATCGAAAACAATCTGGTCAAGAAGTATTACATGCACAAAGTGGGGCACTGGCTGGGTATAGATGTCCACGACGTCGGGGAATACAGGGATTACGACGGAATGCGTCGGCTCGAGCCAGGCATGTACATGACGGTGGAGCCGGGCATCTATCTTTCGGCTTCCGACGAATTGGATGAACATTGGCACGGTATTGGCATTCGAATTGAGGATGATGTTTTGGTGACTGAGGATGGACATCGAGTGATGACCGGTGACGTGCCCAAATCAACCGTTGAGATCGAAGCGTTGATGTCCGGCTAGATCGACACTTGCGGTCAAAGCTGGAGTATTTGTGCAGACCAAGCTTGAATTCGATCTGATCATCAATGGTGGTGGACTGGCAGGTGCCAGTCTGGCTTTGGACCTGGCATCATCCGGCTTTCGCGTCGCATTGGTCGATATCCGATCAGTTCAGCCTGCGCAGCAGCGAGATGTGGACACCAGATCAATCGCATTGACCTACAGCAGCGGCGTCATTTTCCGCAGACTTGGGTTGTGGGACCAGTTACCGTCAGGCTCAGTCACCGCAATCCGGACGACGGAAGTGACCGACTGCGGCATGCGGGGTCAGGTGCAGTTGAAAGCCTCGGATGTCGGTTGCGATGTGATGGGCTGGAACGTCGAAGCGCAGACACTGCTCACACATTTGTTTCGCCTCATCGGTGGATTTGAATCGATCTCAACATTCAGTCCGGCTGAACTGTCTGATCTTAGAATCGATCATGATCAAGTCCGGTGCGATGTCCGATCAATATCTGATGAATCCACACAAACCGTGAAAGCGAAAGTCCTGGTGATTGCAGATGGCGGTCAATCCGGAATCAGCGATCAACTTCGCTTTTGCACACGCGGGAAGCAGTATGGACGCAATGCCCTGGTGTGCAGGGTGGAAACGGACAGGCCTAACAGGTACAAGGCGTACGAACATTTCATCCGGACCGGTCCACTTGCTCTACTGCCGTCAGGTAATCGCGGCTATACGGTGATATGGACGCTGGAACCGAAGGAGTCTGAACGGTTGATCGGGGTGCCGGTCAGTCAGTTCCTGGATGAGATTCAGGAAGTCTTCCGTGGCAGGGCGGGAAACTTTACAGAACTTACGGGTGAACGCCGCGCCTATCCACTCAGCTACAGCATGCTGAAGAGATTTGTGCGGCCGAGAGTTGCCGTTGTCGGCAATGCCATGCATACATTTCATCCGGTTGCGGGTCAGGGATTCAATCTCGCGTTGCGCGACACGGCCGAACTCGTGAGGATTCTGGCACAATACCGCGACCGAGGCTGGGATATCGGTTGCTATGACGCGCTTGAGGAGTACCAGATTCGACGGGAAAGTGAAAGTCAGGTCGTCGGGAGTTTTACTGACGGCCTGATCCGGATTTTTGCAAATGACAGCCCAAACCAACTGCGGCTGAGAAATGTCGGCCTGGATGTCGTTCAGGCTGTTGCACCGCTAAGACAGATGCTGCTTCGGCGCACTATGGGAGTACATCGTCTGTCGGTGTCGAATATGGGACAGGAAGTAGATTATGGGGAATCCGCGTGAACGGTCCTGATTATGACATCGTTGTTGTGGGTGGGGGAATCGCCGGTCTCGCATTTGCATGCGTCATGAGGGATTCGGGTTTACGGATACTTGTTCTGGAAGCGGGCGAGATACCGGCATTCAATCCTGACGAATACGATCTTCGAGTCAACTCCATCAACCTGGGGTCGCAGGCATTTCTAGATGCTCTGGATGTGTGGGAGCCGATTGCGGCGAAGCGTGCGATGCCGTTTTCCGAGATCAAGGTTTGGGATTCCAGCGGCAGCCACGTTGACTTTAGCGCTGAGGATGTCGGCGAGAGTGAGCTTGGATACATTGTCGAGAACAATGTACTGACAACTTCGTTGCTGGAGGTGCTGAAGCGATCGCCCAATTGCCAATTGAAAACAGGAATGAAATTGAGTCTGGTGGAAAGTGACTCCGATATCGTCTGGATTGGTACAGGGCAAACTGACCGAATCAGTTGCCGTCTGGTTGTCGGTGCGGACGGTGCGGATTCCATGGTCAGGCAATTGGCCGGAATTCAGATTGCTGAGCAGAAAAGTTACGACCAGCGTGGAATCGTCGCCCAGGTCCGGGCAACTAAACCCACCAAAGGGATATCGTACCAGAAATTTCTGCCCACTGGACCCTTGGCATTTCTTCCGCTGTCTGATGGAAGTCTGTCCATCGTCTGGAGTTGCATCACAGCACGCGCGCTTGAGCTCGAATCGATGCCGGTGCAGGAATTTGAACAGGAACTGGCGCAGGCATTTGACTATCGGCTGGGCGAGTTTCGACTGCTAAGTCGCCGGGTTTCGTTCGAGTTGAGAAAATTACGCACGGAGACTTATTTCAAGAGCCGAGCGGTTCTGATTGGTGATGCCGCCCATGTCATACATCCGCTGGCGGGCATGGGTGCAAATCTGGGACTCATGGACGCGGCGGCATTGTTTGAAGTGATGAATCCATTGGTCACCAAAGGCGGCGACCCATGGAACTATCAAGGTCTCAGGCGATATGAACGTTGGAGAAAGTCCGTGAATTCACCGACGATCAGTCTTATGGACGGATTTGATCGGGGTTTTAGAAGTTCCTCGGAAAAGGTGAGATCGTTGCTTGGTTTGGGTTTCAGTCTGACCAACCAGACCAGAATCGCGAAACAGGCCATCATCAGATTGGCTTGCGGATTGGCGGGCGATATTCCGGAAATAACGAAGCGAGCGTGAATTTGTCAACTATCCGAAATTGATGCCAAAACGATCAGCCACGGTTTTGTTGGTGAACTTAAGGCTGGCAATGATGACGGGTCCGTCATCATTGCGGCACAACTTTTTCAATATAGTAACTCGGATCTTTTCGCTGACGCATCACACCGGCGAAAATTTCCCGATATACGCCCCACAACCCCTTGCAAGGCTCCGGCAGCTGACTTGACAATGCTGCACTTAACTTCGGTAAATTGTAAAAAGGCACCATCGGAAACATATGATGTTCAATATGATGGTTCATATTGAAATAGAAAAAGCGTGTGATCGGGCCTGCCGTAAAACTTCGGGTTGAATAGCGGTGATCTTTGACATTCATCTGAAGACAGGTATGCTGAGTCAAATGCAAAATCCCGGTTACAGGACCACCGATAAATCGCGGTGCGAATACAAGCACAATCGGAAGCCACGACTGAATCGCCGCCGCCCATACGATCACCAGGGCATAAGCACCGATCATAATGCGCGCATTCTGGATTGCTTTTTTGCCTTTCTTTGGCGGGATAACAGCCAGCATCTCCTGTGTAATTCGCCCGCATGACTGGGCGAGAAGCGACTTCCAGTAAAACAGATTGCCGTCAATCCCGGAACCGACGCGCAGCAGTATTGCCCAGGTAACCGGGTTAGGCTCGGACAGTTCGGTATCGCCCTCATCGAAGTGTGTGAAACTATGATGTCCCAGGTGTCCCCATCGCGTCGAGATCGGCTCCATCTGCACCATCGCCCCGAATGTCCACAACGTCAGTTCATTGAAAAAGCGCGTGCGAAACGGTGTCTTGTGGCAGGTTTCATGCACAGCCGACGCAGCGCAACCCCAAAGCGCGCTGTACACGATAATCATCGCCACGACCCACCAACTCCCCCACGTCATTGCCACTGCAAAGCCAAAAGCGACCAGCAGCGCGAAGTAACTGCCAAACCAAATCATCGGCGGTCCGTCTCTGCGCTCAGAAAACAATCGGAGAAGCCGCTTGTCTATCTCACACAAATACCAATCGTTCTTCATTACGGACATGTTTGCGCCCTTGTCAACTTGAAATTCTTGTTATCGCCTTAATCATCAAAACCGCGCTTTAACCAATCGTCGTCTTCCATTACGACGATGATCGAAGGGCCTTCGAATTCCAATGCAGCGGACAGTGACTTTACAAACGATGCGCGGTCTCGCACCGTGATGCCCGGGCAGCCGAACGCTTGTGCCAGTATCTCAAAATCCGGCGCTTTCGGGGTGACGCCGGTCGGCGGAATATCTCTTTTCACCATGCCGTCCCGAATCATCGCATAGCTGTGATTGTGCCAGATGACAATTGGGATGCTCAAGCACTCTTCGACAGCTGTGGCAACTTCGTTAACGGTAAACATAAAACCGCCGTCACCCACCAAAGCAACTACATTTGTATCCGGCCTGGCCAGTTTCGCTCCTATGGCACCGGGTAGCGCACAGCCCAGGGTGCCAAATCCCGCTGGATAAAACCAAGTGCGAGGGAGCTGTGTTTTCATAGCCGCCGTTCCCGTGTACACAAGCTGTGCAATGTCGCCCATAACAATCGCGTCATCGGGCAAAACTGAACGCAGAGCATCGAGCAAAACCACATGCTGGCGTTCTACGTCGGTGAATTCTTCTCGCTGGTTTTTGCGAACCGCATCGAGTTCGGCTGTAATTTCGGTATTGCCGGGTGAGAGGTTTCTCTCGCCCCAATGACGAACAATCATCTCACACGCCGCCTTTGCGTCTCCATGCACCGCTACAGTCGCGGGAAACGCATCGTTGAACCGGTTCTGATCGATATCTATTCGAATGACCTGACCGTTGACAGGAAGATCGAAGATAAAACTGTCGGCTTCAGCCAATTCGGTCGCGATTGCCACCACCACATCACAGTGCCCGAGATATCGCTGGACCGCCGGGCTGATTACGCCTCCGCCCAAGCTCAACGGGCTGCTGTCGGCCACAATTCCCTTACCCGCGTTCGAGGCAATCACTGCGGCGTTTATTGCTTCTGCCAGCATCGTGACCTGCCTGGACGCATGCTGTGCGCCACCGCCAACGATGATGACCGGTTTTTTCGCAGTCGCCAGCAGGTCAACTGCAGATCGTATCGAATCCATAGCAGGCTGCGGGCGAAACGACGGTGCACACACACTCCACTTACCGTCAACAGGCATATCAAGAACATCGATGGGTATGGCGATATGTACCGGACGCGGTCTGGCGCAGTTAAATACCGTAAAGGCCCGGGCAATGGCTTCGGGAATTTCTTCCGGGTGATGAATCATCACACTGAACGCAGTCATGGGTCGGGTGATGGCGCAAAGGTCAGTGGTTTCGTGGAGTCTGCCCCATCCTTTGCCCAAGGATGCACTGTCGTTCGCGCTTGAGATAACCAGCAGCGGAATTGAATCCGCGTAGGCCTGTCCGATTCCGGTCGACGCATTGGTTACGCCAGGACCCGTGATTATCGTGCACACCCCGGGTTGACCCGTCACTCTGGCATAACCGTCAGCCATAAAACTGGCACCCTGTTCATTTCGGGGTGTAACGGTACGAATCTTTGCGCTTTGAATTCCGCGATATAACTCAAGGGTATGTTCACCTGGAATTCCAAATACGACTGAAACGCCATATTGCTTTAGAAGCTCCATGAGTGCTTCACCGCATGTTTTCATCTTAAAAACTCACCTCAAATCTTCAGGCATGAATTCAAAAGGAGTAAAACCTCAATGAGCGGAAAAGACAATCCATCTGAACACATGTGAAACACCATCACAACTGACCGCAGCGTGTTTTACCTAAATGTCAAAGCCCCGTATGCCGCACTGGTACAGGAACATAACCGACATTGCTGTAAGGTATGTCCGAACATCACGTATTATCGTCAACATTCACGGTGTTGTGGAACTGGGTCTTTCACAAATTCTCTTACACCGATGAGCAAAACAGTCAGATACCATAAAAGGCCAGTCAATGAACAATAAAACGCGTAGCATCGCAGTAAAGCCCGCACTCGAATCGATCGACTATTACATGGTTGGGATCTCCAGGCTTGCAGGCTTCAGCAATCCAATCAAACTGTCTTCAAATGAATCCGCTCTCGGCATGAGTCCGCTGGCTTTGGAAGCCTGTAAAAAATCTGCCGGTCAATGTCACCTGTATCCGGAAGTCGATACAGAAAAACTCGCGCAAGCCATCGCTTCCCGTCACCGGCTCAACCCTGAAAGGATGGCCTTTGGACCCGGTTCTGACGAATTGCTTCAGAGAATCGTCAACGCATTCACAGGTCCGGGACAACAGCTTGTTCACAGTAAAAACGCCTACATGCAATTTCCGATCTACGCCAAACTCGCCGGCGCAACGGCGGTTGCTGCCGAAGATGTCGATTTGCGCTACAGTATTGATTCAATCCTGGGACAGGTAACCGAAAAAACCCGCTGCGTACTGCTGGCCAACCCCGATAACCCGTCAGGAACATACCTAGGCGGTGACGAAATCCGCCGACTGCACCGCTCTTTGCCGGCTAATGTGCTTGTGATCATAGATGCCGCCTACGACGAATATGCCCTGGCTGATGATTACGAGAGTGGGACAAATCTGGTGCATGAATTCGAAAATATCATTGTGACGCGCACATTCTCCAAAGTCCATGGAATGGCCGGGCTGCGACTTGGGTGGTGTTACGGCCCGAAATGGGTCATCGAACTTTTAACCCGTATTGGGCCTTCTTTTCCGGTAAATACAATCGCGAATGCCGCTGGAATCGCCAGTATGCAAGACTTGCAGCACACTGCAAAAGTACTGGATCACAACAGCAGGTGGATTCACACCCTGGGCGACGAATTTGCCAAATTGGGACTTAAAGTCTACCCGAGTCAAACCAACTTCATACTGGTTCAGTTTCCGCCTGATTGCGGCGCAAGTGCGAGTCAGACCAATCGGCACTTAAATGCAAATGGCATCATTCCCAGACAGTTCGCATTGGAGGACTTTTCCGATAAATTGCGCTTTACAGTTGGCACTGGAGATGAAATGGAAAAAACCATCGATGTCATGCAACGATTCTTCCATTCGCGTTAAGCAAGCTTTGCTTTGCCGAAACAAAACCTGACCGCTTGCAGCTGCACTTGGCGCAGCTGTTTTGACGATAAACTATGCGACTAATTCAGTGCGCTGGAGTTGTGGCCATTGAAATCATTGTAATAAGGCCGGTCACCGACAATCGTTACCCGATTCATGATCCTGTGAGCCGCTCCGTAGTTGTGCGAGGCATAATGCTGCGTGCAGCGATTGTCCCAAAACGCGACATCTCCCACTTCCCAGTGGTGACGGATTTGAAAATCAGGCAGCTGCGAATGCTGAAAAAGAATTTTCAGCAGTCCTGCACTTTCGGGTTCCGACAGCTCATTGATTCGGCAGGTGTAATATTCATTGACATAAAGTGCCGTGCGTCCGGTCTCCGGATGGGTTCGCAAAACGGGGGTGAGTTTGCAGCGGAAACGCGTCCATAAGTTTTCTCACCTCCTGTTCTCCGTCCGGCTTCATTCTTAATGAAGTTCCCCAGCCTCTTTCAATTGAGTGCTGCGCGGTTAATGATTCGAGCAAATTTTTTATCGGTTCGGACAAAGTGTCGTAGGCGGCATACATGCTCGAAAACAGCGTGTCTCCTCCAGATTCAGGGATTTTTCTGGCAAGCAGAATCGATCCCATAGATGGCGCCACCTGATAGGTGACGTCCGTATGCCAGTAATGTTCGGCATCGGCCGCGCGGCCTTTTGATTCGATGATGGTCAGACGCGGGTCGTCCTGGTTGCAGTCAAACACCGGGTGCGGCTCGTCAAGTTCTCCGAATTGCGCACCCAGACGAATGTGCTGAGATTCGGACAGGCTTTGATTTTTAAAGAACAATACCCCGAACTCCAGCAGCGCAGATCTGATTTCAGCGACAGTTTGTTCTCCTAAGTCTGTGCTGAGATCGACACGGTCTACAAATGCCCCCAGATGCGGGGAGCGGCGTGTGCATTGAATATTCTGGTAACTCATAATCATACCCCTATCGTTATTGGTTAAACTATAAGGTCACCAAACGCGGGCGAAAGTCTTAATGCCCGCAGGAGCATTGCATCAATACAAATACGCACTTTCACATCATGTTGACTCATACCTGCAAGCGCGTTCGCAGCAGCTGAAGTCAATACCCGTTTTGATCGAGGATTTGTCTATGTCGAATCAGGAACGACCGTGCTGGATTGAAACAATCGATCCGCAAGATGCTGATCCCCATCTGCATAAGGTCTATCAGAAACTTAAAACTACCCACAACAAACTTCACAATCTCTACCGCGCGGCTTCTTTACAGCCCAAAGCGATTTTATCGGCAGATCAGCATTTTCGCGACGTCCTGCATAACGAATCAAACCATTCGGATTTGTGGTTTCTGGAACTTCTGGCAACCCAGGTGGCGATCGCAGCCGACTGTCACTATGCGTTGACCCATCACGGAGCAAACTTTAAAACACTTTTAGGTGATGATGAACTCGCAGAATCGATGATCGAAGCGATTCGCTGCCAAAATTTTCACGACCCATCATTCAACTCCCGTCAGGCGGCGCTGCTCGCATTCGGATCGAAGCTGACGCGCGACCCCCAAAGCATGTCTGAAGACGACATCGTAACGCTGCGCAATGCAGGGATTTCGGACACGGAAATTCTTGAAGCCGTACAGGTCATCGCCTCGTTTGCTTACTGGGTCAGATTCATCAATGCCCTTGGCATCAGTCTGGGTGACGAAAAAATCGGCATGTACCGGTAAATCAACCGGAACTCGTCATTCCCTGTCAGTTCCCGGCCGCCTGCATACCGCTTTGCGCGGCGCGCTGCGCCATGATTTCGTCCATCCAGTCTGGATTCATTTGCGGCACCGACGACAGCAGCAACTCGGTATAGGCAGGGTGCGGTGGGGTAAGAACCTCGGCTTTTGGACCTTGTTCCACAATCTTCCCCTGATACATGACCACAATGCGATCAGCGACAGCACGTACGGTCGCTAAATCGTGTGTGATGAACATGTAGGCAAGCCCCAGTTCCTGCTGCAGACGGTCGAGCAGCCGTAATATGCCTTCGGCAACAAGCTGGTCAAGCGCGGATGTGATTTCGTCGCAAATGATAAAACTTGGATCTGCCGCAAGTGCGCGGGCGATGGAAACCCGCTGCTTTTGTCCGCCCGACAATTCTTCGGGAAGCCGGTCGAGGTATTGATTCGGTTCCATTTCAATCATTTCCATCAGTTCGTTGAGACGACGCTGTTTTTCCGCGCCTTCCAATCCGAGGTAAAACCCAAGCGGACGGCCGATAATCTTGCGGATTTTATGCCTCGGATTCAGTGCAGTGTCAGCCATCTGATAAATCATCTGGATTTCCTTAAGCTGTTTATAGCTTCGGGCATGAAGCGCAGGCGGCAGCGCCTGTCCTTTAAACTCAACCCGGCCCTGCTGAGGCGGCAAAAGTCCAGTGATGACCCGGGCGGCTGTGCTTTTTCCACTGCCTGACTCACCGACAATCGCTACGGTTTCACCGCGATGGATATCAAAACCGACATCACTGAGAACAGTTTCGGCTGCCCGCGGATATCTGGCCGTGACATTGACAACGCGCACCAGCGGCTGCGCTTTTTCCGTATTCGCAATGCAAGTCTTTTTGAACGAACGAACCGCCCACAGCGACTTGGTGTAGTCTTGTTCGGGCTGCGCGAGCATGGTGCGGGTTTGTGCTTCCTCAACCAGCTCACCGTAACGCAAAACGATAATCCTGTCAGCCATCTGCGCAACTACAGCAAGATCATGGGAGATGTAAATTGCGGCGGTGTTGAAATACTCAACAATATTGCGAATCGTAGCCAGCACTTCAATCTGCGTGGTGACATCCAGTGCAGTAGTGGGTTCATCAAAAATGATTAAATCCGGCCGGCACGAAAGCGCCATGGCAGTCATCGCTCTTTGCAGCTGCCCGCCGGAAACCTGATGAGGATAGCGAAAACCGATGTTGTCGGGGTCTGGCATTTTTATTTTTTCATACAAATCCCTGGCATCAGCATAAGCCTCGTCTTTGGTGCCGACCCGGTGGTAAATCACAGTTTCAGAGAACTGATCGATGAGTTTGTGCGCCGGGTTGAAAGAAGCCGCTGCGCTTTGGGCAACGTAAGCAATGCGCGATCCGCGCAGACCGCGCTTGTGTTCTTCACTGGCCTGCGTCAATTCAACCCCTTCGAACTGTATGCTCCCTGACTTAATCCTGCAGCCGGCCTTGCAATACCCCATCGAAGCGATGCCGATGGTCGATTTTCCAGCACCTGACTCACCAATGAGACCCAACACTTCTCCGCGGCGCAGGCTTGCGGTGAACCCCTTTACGATGGGGTGCCAGCGCTCTTCACTGTAACCGTCAATGTACAGGTCTTTAATTTGCAGCAAAGGTGTATCAGAATCACAGGTCATCTTTCAGTCCCGAAGTCTTATGCAAAAACCAGTCAATTACAAAATTTACGGCAATGGTCAAAAGTGCAATCGCCGCCGCAGGGATCAGTGGCGTGTAGTCGTCAAAAGTGATCAGTACAGCCGTTTGTCTGACCATGGATCCCCAGTCTGCAATGGGTGGCTGAATACCAATCCCCAAAAAACTCAAAGCGCTGATGGTCAGGAAGACGAAACAGAATCTCAACCCGAATTCCGCTGCCAGCGGTGATGAAATATTCGGCAGGATTTCCTGAATCGTAATCCACGGCAGTTTTTCGCCGCGCAGTTTCGCGGCCTCTATAAAATCCATGACCGCGACATTCATACTCACCGCCCGCGTGATGCGAAATATCCGGGTAGCGTCAATTACACTCATAATCACAATCAGATTGATAATTGAGGTGCCAAATATAGACAGCAGCAGCATCGCAAATATCAATGCTGGAATGGCCATGAAAATATCACAAATACGACTCATCAGCTGATCCAGCCAGCCACCGAGAACAGCGGCCAGGATGCCCGATACAGCACCCAGTACAAACGCCAGAATCGTAGTCAAAAGAGCAATTCCTACGGTATTGCGTGCGCCGAAAATCACGCGGGTGAGCATATCGCGTCCCAAGTGGTCCGTACCCAGAAGGAACCGGTCATCCCAGGGTTGGAATTTCTTGCCGACAATTTCGGATTCTCCAAACGGAGCGACCCACGGAGCGAATAATGCCAAAAAGATATACGCAGCGATGATGAAAAGCCCCAGCTTTGCACTTAAAGGCGCGCGTCGCAGCTCACTGAGTGCGCGCTTTGCCTTTAGCGACCCGTCAAAGCCTGCTGCAAAACGGCCAGTCACCATGGTTCTACTTCGGATGCAGCAAACGTGGATTGGTCACAATCGACAAAATGTCAGCAACCAGGTTTAATAATACATAGGTTGCCGCAAATATCAGACAGCACGCCTGCACAACCGGCATATCGCGACGGGCCACTGCGTCTACCAGGAACTGACCAAGACCCGGATAGACAAACACAACTTCAATTACGACGACTCCAACAGTGAGGTAGGCCAGGTTCAGCACGATTACATTGACAATAGGCGCCCAGGCGTTGGGCAGTGCATGATGAAAAATCACCCGGAAACGCTTTAACCCCTTCAGCGCGGCCATCTCGATATAGGCACTTGAAAGAAGGTTGATGATCGCGGCACGGGTCATGCGCATCATATGCGCCATGGATACCAATGTAAGAACAATCGCAGGCAGCAGAGTCTTTTCCAGGTGCCCGAAAAAGGTAACGCCAGCTTGAATATTCGACAGGCTTGGCAGCCATCCGGCTTTAACCGAGACTACGAGTATCAGGACGTAACCGACGAAAAACTCAGGCGTTGAAATCGACGACAAGGTCACAATGTTGACTGTTCGGTCATACAGGGTGTTGCGATAAAGCGCTGCCAGAATTCCGAGAATTACAGCAAGCGGCACCGCGATACAAGCTGCAAAAGTAGCCAGAAATAATGTGTTGTAAAACCGGGTGCCTATCACTTCGCTGATTTCCCGTCCGTTACCCAAAGACACACCGAAATCACCCTGCACGATGTTTCCCAGCCAATTGAGGTATCGCAAGTGGGCGGGCATATCCAGTCCCAGCTGAGTGCGCAGGGCGGCGACAGTTTCCGGTGTTGCTGCCTGACCCAGTATTGCGTCGGCAGCGTCTCCTGGCAACATCGATACAGCCAAAAATATGATGAGCGAAATTACAAACAGCGTCAGTACGCCCAGCAAGATACGCTGCATCAGCAATATTGCAATTTGTTTCATAACTGTAAAACGCCTTGCGTTAAAACTCGGTCAGCACTGCCAGTGATGCTGCAACCCCTTGTCGAACGTTTCTTTATGAACAGCACTGCCGGATTCTGTGTGGGCAACTGTGTCTGAACGTTCCAGGAGCGCTGAATCGCAGTTTTCAGACAGCGGTTGTGCTTGGATAAATGTTGGTTGGAAAATTCCGATTGCAAGCGGACCGACCCGATCGGACCGCTTGACAGGGCAGTCGTCGTCACCTTCAACACTGTAGCGAATTGGATTGAGTTTCGGCGCGCAGGCGAATGTTCGAAAATAGCACTCAAATTGCAGAGGACAGTTTTTGCCTCGCCGCGCGATTGCTCTGCAGCCCTGTTGTCGATGCGTTGCGGCGATACAGACTGAACAATACGGGGCTGCGTCGGTACGATTGCATCTGTGCCCCGACTTTCTTATTTTGCGCAGTTGTGTGTTGATGCTGACCGGCGGACATAAAAAAACCGGAGGAATATTGAGTCCGGCGAACCTCGTGTGCGCCGGGCTCAATATTCAATGTCCAATGCACTTTGGCACGTAACAAAGTGACTATCCTTTCATCCACCACCGCAGGAAAATCTTATAACCATCGAGTTTCCAATTACCTGCGACTTTATCGGGTGCTCCGACCCTGTTGTTATATGCAGAAACGTGATCAGCGAACGCGTTAATGACCGCTCCACCGTCATCGCGAACGATTGCCTGCATCTCCCAGTACATCTGTCGACGCTTATCTTCGTCCAGCTCCGCCCGGGCAGCCACCAAAAGCTCATTGAAGCGGTCGTTTTTCCAGAACGTTTCATTCCAGTTGGACTCTCCGCCGTAGGCTTGAGTGAACATCCAGTCTTCAGTCGGTCGTCCGCTCCAGAAACTTGCACACCACGGGTGCTTAAGCCAGACATCTTTCCAGTATCCGTCGTCCGGAGCCTGTTTTGGCACAATTTCAATGCCCGATGCCTTGGCATGCTCACTGAACAGGACGCCGGTATCGACACAGCCGGCATACAGACTGTTCGACAAACTCAACTCGACTTTTAAGTTTTCCATTCCTGCCTGCTTCAGATGCCATTTTGCTTTTTCCGGATCATATACCCGCTGCTCAAGTTCGGTGTTGTAGTAGCGATTGGCAGGAGAAATCGGCTGGTCATTACCCAAACTGCCATAACCGCTGAGCACCGTATCTAACACGGCTTCCCGATCAAGCGACAGTTTCAGCGCCATGCGCACGTCATAGTTGTCGAAAGGTGCCAAATCCGTACGCATCGGGAACGTGTAATGCAAGGTGCTGGTAACGTTGAGAATATTGAGATTCTCATTGCGGGCGAGAAGATTCGCGGTTGTTGCGTCAACATCTCCCATTACATCGATCACGTCTGTGACCAAAGCGTTCTGTCGCGCTGCGGTATCTGCGATCGTAAGAAGTTCACAAGTGTCAACAAACCCCCTGTCTGTCATAAACGAATCTTCATACCGTTTGAAGTGCGAATACTGACCTGGCTCGAACGCTTCCAAGGTATACGCTCCGCAGCCCGCATCAAAGGCTTCGACTTTTCCGTCTTTTGAAGGCAGAATTGACAGCACTGAATCGCTGAGAATGACCGGAAAGTCAACACTTGCCGTTTTCAACTTGAACTTGACAACTAAATCACCGTCTTTGGTGATCGATTCAACCCCATCGATAAACGCCTTCATCGAAGAAGCGGAATCTTCACCGCGGTGGCGGTTAATCGACGCAATCACATCATCTGCAGTGAGAGACTTGCCGTTGTGAAACGTGACGTCCGGGCGAAGCTTGAAAACCCATTCGCTTGGATCAGCCCCTGCCTCATACGACTCCGCAAGCAACGGGACCAAATCACCGTCGCTGGTGATTTCCGTCAATGTGCCGTGTATGGTGTAGAAAATCAGTTGTGCGTGCGCGCTGATAAGACGAATCGGATCCAGGGAATCGGTGGACGATCCGGCTGCGATTCCCAAGCGAAGATGACCGCCCCTCGAAGGGGTAGCTGCCTGGACTGCGGGTGCGAAAAACACCCCCGGGGCCGCTCCCGCCATGCCAAGAGCCCCCGACGCCTGAATGAACTTTCGTCTGCTTAGTTTATGACCGTTGAGGTCGATTAAATGTTTCTTTGACATACTCATTTTTTTCCTCCTGCCCAAAATCGCGCATGCCCGGTTTCAAACGGTACGCTTAATGGGCCTTCAATGAATGCAACCGATGTGCTTACACCAATTCTAATACTTTCAATATTGCATGGGGCAATTTTTGTGTTTGCGACGCGTTGCCAGTGCAATTGAAAAGCCGTCAGCGAGACGCCAGCGCGTGTTCGCGCGAGTCATCCGGCAATTCCCAGATCGTCAAGAATGCTGGCGGGGATTGGGCGAATTGACGCTTTTCGGCTTAACACCAATCCGCGCAATTCTTCGAAGGCAAGTTCGAAATCATCGTTAAGAACCAGATGATCGAATCTGACGCATTGCGCCAGGTCCTCACGTGCCGCAGCAAATCGCTGTTCGATGACACTGCCCTTGTCGCGGCCTCTGCGCACCAGTCGCTGCTTGAGCGTCTGCAAAGAAGGAGGCAGCAAAAATACCAGCACAGCTTCGCTGAACTTTTTCGACACCTGCATTGCCCCTTGCCAGTCGATGTCCAGTACGACATTCACTCCGGCATCGATTGAAGCGCGAATGGTCTCGATCGAAGTTCCATAATAATGCCCATAAACACAGGCGTGTTCGGCAAACTGGTCATCCCCGATCATCTGAGCGAATCGGTCTTGCGATACAAAATAGCAGTCCTTCCCGTCAATCTCGCCGCTGCGTCTGTCCCGGGTTGTATGTGAAACAGAAACGATTGTGTCTTCACAACGTTGTGCCAGAGCGCGGCTCAGACTCGACTTGCCTGTTCCGGACGCGGCGGAAACGATCAGAATTACCGGAGACTCATCGACCATCGTGTTCAGGCAATGTTGTGCAGTTGTTCCCGAATTTGCTCGATCACAACTTTTGCATCGACCATAAGCGTATTCATCGGGTAGTAACCGGTCTTTGACGACAGCGTGTTGACCTCGCGCCCGATTTCCTGTGCGATAAAACCCAGTCGCTTTCCGCCGTGTTCATCCTGTGTCAGAACACGCTGGAATTCTTCGACATGAAGGACGAAACGTTCGATTTCCTCACTGACGTCGGCTTTTGCCAGAATTAATGCAAGCTCCTGTTCAAACCGCGCGGGGTCAGCATCAACCTGAAGCCCGTGAATTTTTTCTCGCAGATTCTCCTCGACTGCCTTTTGCACCTGGTTGGTGAGTTGTGAAACATTTTTTGAAATTTCATCCAAGTGCCTGACTTTTTCGGTCAGGATTTCGCGGATTGCGTCGCCTTCCCTGCGGCGGTCAGCAACCAGATCGTCCAGTGCTGAAGAAAATTCAGCAACAATCATTTCAGGCAAGCTGATCTCACCGGTATCGGGTGGCGCAATGACTCCGGGCCACTTGAGCACATCGAACACCGACATGCCTGAGAGCTGCGGATTGGTTTCACACAGTCGCTGCGACAGTTGCAGTAAGGAAGTGACGACATTCATATCGAGCTGGCGCAACGCCAGGTTGTCTTCCAATGCCGACACCTTTAAATATGCATCAATTCTTCCGCGGCTGATTCTCGCTGAAATCTGTTTGCGACATGTGCTTTCAATATGGCGGAACATTTCCGGCAACTGGATGTTCATATCCAGGGCGCGGTGATTCAGCGATTTGACTTCCCACACAATTAATGAGACGTCAACAGACAGGGCAATTTGATATTGCGTTCGCTGGAGTACCGGTGGATGATGGAATTGAGGTTTTCGAATACGCAGCTGCTCTTGAACACAGAATTCGACGCATGACAGTGGATGAATTCCCACTGTGCAATCGTCTTATCCGCGAGATGACTCAAAAATTATTGTCTTCCGGCTGACGGAGTAATAATCTACCTGGTGTATTCCGACAGACTAGGAATTGGCTGGGAAGGACTCGCCGGGAACAGAGGTGCCTTGGTTTTTTGGTTCCGAGATTATGACAGATTAAACGGATTCACAATCGTAAGTTTTTCGACAATTTGACCGTCTTGCAAGTCTTCGCTGAACAGGGTCTTGCACCTGGCTTCAAGCGCAGCGGCAACTATCAGACTATCGTAAAACGAAAATCTGTATCGCCGCATGATATCAAGCCCACAGCGATACAGTCGATTAGTCGGATTTACGGACCATAAAGGAACCAACACGTCTTCAAGAAATTGATGTGCTTGTATTGCTGTCGCACTCAATTTTCCCGTGATCACATTGATTGTTTCCTGAACAACCTGATAACTGATGCAGCCAGTTCCTTCTCTCACGGCTGACTGAATCAAATCCTCGGATCGCGTACGTTTGTCAGAATCAGTTTCGTCAAACACGTAAATGAGCACACTTGAATCAATAAAGTATTTACCGTTCATTCATTTCCTCGCGAGAGAATTTCCGACCGTTGGAAAAAATACTGGCTTGTAGTTCCCGGATCGTTTCAATGGTCCTGTCACTTTTTTGCTCGCGTTGGACATAATTTTCCAACCACATTCGGAATTGTGCATTTAATGTCGTATGCTCGGCAGCTGCACGATCCCGCGCTTTTTCAATCAAATCAGCATCTGCACTGAGTGTTATGTTTTTCATCAGTTCCTCTCGTTAAAATACACGAAAATATTATACACTGCAACTGTGTTGTTTCTTACGCGCTGCGATACCCAAATCGGCGAGAAAAAGACAAAAAAACGACGCCAGGCGGTCAAATTTGCTATTTGACACTCTCTCACTCTGCCGATTCGAATCTTGCGGGAAATCCACGAAATTGAATTGAATTTACATCTGACAACCAAAATACATAAGTTCCCATTTGTAAATTCCTATCAGAGCAACTCAGGGCTTACGATAGTCTACAATACCAAATGCAAGTGTCTTCCATACAAGGAGAGGAACTGTGAAAAACCCTAATGAAACAAGTCTGGCAAAAACAGGGTTGCGTACTACACATCCTAGGTTACGGATACTTGAAGTATTGGAAAAATCCCAGACCCGTCATATGGGAGCGGAAGAGATCTACGATTCATTACGAGAATCCAACGAAGAGGTTGGGATCGCTACAGTTTATCGGGTTCTCACGCAATTCGAACAGAACGGCCTTGTGCTGAAGCATCGGTTCGGCGAGGACAGCAAGGCATACTATGAGTTGAACAATGAGCAGCACCATGATCATATGGTTTGTGTCGAGTGTGGGGATGTCTACGAGTTTATCGACGAGGAGATCGAACGCCGGCAGGATTTGGTTGCAGGTTCACTTGGTTTTGTGCTTCACGACCATTCACTTCATCTATACGGTGTTTGTTCCGGGATGCAGGAGAAAGGTGAGTGTTCGATGAAAAACAGAAAGTCTGAGACTATCCATCAGGTTTCAAGCAGCTGATACCGCTGTTTTGTGAGGCGCAGGCCTTCAGCTCGGCAGTCAGTCGTCGCTTTGCCGAACGAGATTTGAGTATAGATTGCGAAGTGCCCCATAATTCTGCAGCATTCGTCGCATATTAGCGTTGTCCAGCAGCCTCAATTCCGAGTGACGAATGTATTTCAATCTGTATCGGTCGGAAGTACCGACTAACCTCTGAGATTGGGTTTCCATTGAAGTTCTGAATCATGAACAAACGAGCTTTGATGATTCAAGGCACCGGATCCGATGTGGGGAAGTCCATCATTGTCGCAGGATTATGCCGGGTGATCAGGCGTCGAGGCATCTCAGTGGCGCCATTCAAACCACAGAATATGTCCAATAATGCCGCCGCATGTCCCACTGGTGGTGAGATCGGAAGAGCGCAGGCACTGCAGGCAAGAGCCGCAGGCATCATTCCTACTGTCGATATGAATCCGGTTTTACTGAAGCCGCAGTCGGATCGTACTTCACAGGTCGTTGTCCACGGTCAGGTGACGTCGACACTGGAAGCAGTGAAATACATGTCAACTCGGGATTCGCTTTTAGCGCCGGTCATGCAAAGTTTTGAGAAGTTGACAGAATTGTACGACTGCGTGATTGTGGAAGGTGCCGGCAGTGCCGCAGAAACAAATCTTCGAGAGCGGGATATCGCGAACATGGGATTTGCGCGTCACGCAGGAGTTCCAGTTTCGTTGCTTGCGGACATCGATCGCGGCGGTGTGATCGCTTCGGTAGTCGGCACAAAAACAGTCCTGGACCCGAAAGATTCAGCCATGATACAGAGTTTCATCATCAATCGTTTTCGAGGTGATGTGAGTCTGTTTGATGATGGCGTAAGAGAAATCGAAAAGCGTACCGGTTGGCCATGTAGAGGTGTCGTGCCTTGGCTTGACGACGCTCGCCGGTTACCGCAGGAAGACGCGATTGTTATGGATTCATTTGATGCACACGATGAATCCAAGCAACGAAAGCCACTAAAGATTGTCGTACCGATGCTGTCCAGAATCGCCAATTCGGATGATTTTGATCCCCTTAGATTGGAACCGAACGTTCAATTCGAGTTTATTCCGCCCGGCACGCCACTACCGCTCGATGCGGATGTCATGATTCTCCCAGGATCGAAGTCGACAGTCGGGGATCTTGAGTTTTTGCGTTCGCAAGGCTGGGATCATGACGTCATTGCCCATGCCCGCAATGGTGGATGGGTGCTGGGGTTGTGCGGCGGGTATCAGATGATGGGTCGGTACGTGCGCGATCCACAGGGACTCGATGGCGCGCCGGGTGAGTCGTTGGGTTTAGGGTTGTTGGATATTGAGACAGACATGCGAGGAAATAAGTCAGTACGACCGGTGAAGGGTGTTTGCACGGTTACCGATACACCGATTGAAGGTTATGAGATCCATATCGGGAAAACACATGGCTCGGATACGGTGCGCCCGTTTGCCCGGATCGGCGACATCGCTGATGGAGCAGTCAGCATTGACGGCAGAATCGCCGGATGCTATCTGCATGGAATATTTTCGACTGATGAGTTCAGAAAGACATGGCTGGATCGAATTCGAAAGGGGTCGGCGTCAGAACTTCGCTACGATACGAAAGTTGAGCAATATCTTGACGGCGTTGCGGATGGACTTGAAGATGCGCTTGAAATCGATTGTCTGCTCGCCGATGCCGAGGTGTGATTGTCGGATCATGTGAAATTTACACGGCGATCCTGCACGGCTTTTGATATGGCGAAGAGACCTGCGGACTTGAAATTCAACCGAATGGTGGTTGTGGGGCTGAGAGTTCTCGAAGGGCAGTACCTACGCGTTTATCTCTAGCCCGAAACTGACGATCGAAATTAAGGAAATTATAAATAAAGGTTGACACAAAGTGACGGGGGCGTGTAAAATGCGCGCATGCGTGTACCTGTGCAAATTCAAATTCTATGGCATTTTGGTGCGGTAATTGGTGCTGGAATGGGATGGACTACGGATACAATCCCGCAAATTGCCGTTTACATTCTGATCGCGTTGTGGCTTATTACATTAGGCTGGACACTATGTTCATATAAATCCGGTATTTATTCGTATTGGCGCAGAATGCGAGGCAAAAATGAAGGCGAATTAGATTTACACAATGCTCATCAAGTTTTGCAATACTGGGATGAGCCTGAAAGCGAGTTGGAAAAAATTTTTTCCGCAAAACAATATTACGGCATTGGCATAAAAATCAACCCAAACTGATAAAAATAGTCGCGACTGGAGAGCTTATGGAAATCAAGCACCCAAACGGGAATCACTGGTCGAATAAATCTGCTGTTAAATGACCGATCCAAAACGAGAAGCACCAACCCGCAAACCAGCGAATTTTGCCAGCGGCACAATCTGGACTGGCGACAATCTGCCGATCATGCGGGGGATGAATTCTGAATCGGTTGACTTGATTTATCTTGACCCGCCTTTTAACAGCAACAAAAACTATTCCGCTCCAATCGGATCTGAAGCTGCAGGTGCAGCGTTCAAAGATACCTGGACACTTTCTGATATAGATGTCCATGAACACGGTGAATTGGCTGATCGAAATCCAGCCGCTTATTCCGTTATCGAAGCGTCGCGACAGGCACATGGCAAAGGTATGATGTCATATCTTATTTTCATGGCAGTGCGATTGTTGGAAATGAAGCGGATCTTGAAGCCGACTGGCTCAATTTATTTGCACTGCGACCCGACTGCTTCGCACTATCTGAAACTTTTGTTAGATGGAATATTTGAACGTGCGAATTTTAGAAATGAAATTGTCTGGAAGCGTACATCTGGCCACAGCGATTCCAAAACTATGGGATCAGTGCATGACGTAATCCTTCATCAATCAATATCGGATGCACTTACATACAATGTGCAATACGTTGCTTATAGCAAGGAATATGTGAAACGACGATATAGGCACCAAGACCCTGACGGCAGGCGTTTTATGGATGGAGACTTAACCGCAAAAGGATTGCAAAGTGGGGGGTATGTGTATGAATATCGAGGCACTACAGCAGAATGGCGTGTGCCTTTTGAAAAAATGAAGGAATTAGATCGGGAAAACAGACTGTATTTCACTAATCGTGGTGGGATTAGAATAAAACGATATTTGGATGAAATGAAGGGTGTCCCAATCAATGATGTTTGGACCGATATTGATCCAATAAACTCACGCGCGCGCGAGAGAATTGGCTATCCCACTCAAAAACCTCTTGCTCTTCTTGAAAGAATAATCAGGGCATCCAGCAACATCGGCGATATGGTATTCGATCCATTCTGCGGGTGCGCAACGACGCTGGTTGCGGCAGACAGACTGCAGCGTCAATGGGCGGGCATTGATCTCTCGCCTCTGGCGATCAAACTGGTAAACGAGCGCATCAGTGAAGACCGCGGCTTGTTTGGCGGCGCAACTTCGCTTAATACGGCACCAGTGCGAACAGATTTGGGCAAACTGCCGAACTATCGAACGCACCGCCATCGCCTTTATGGCGAACAGGAAGGAGTGTGCACCGGCTGCGAAACACACTTTCCGTTTCGGGTGATGGATGTAGACCACATTCTGCCAAAATCTCGAGGTGGAACGGATCATCCAGACAATCTTCAACTGCTTTGTTCCGGTTGTAATCGGAGCAAGGGCGGGAAAACTATGGCTGAATGGAGAAGTGTGCAATGAAAAAATATCGACCAAAATTGGATCCACAGGTTGACCTCAAAGGCGCAACACCTGAAACACTGGCAAAAGCGTTATTAACCCCGCGCGTGCGAGGAAAGCCCGTTGTTCGCCGTGAGTCTTCTGTGGAGAAGGTTGCGACCGACAAGCCGGGCGACAGTATCACGCATCTGGGCAAGAGTGTCTAAGTTACGGATATTGTGCTTACCGGCAAACTCATGAACATAGCGGTCAAGATGCTTCGGGCTAATCTTGTGGAATGTGCCTTTGTGCGCTCGATTGAGCATGGCCCAGAATGACTCAACGCCGTTAATATGAGCCTGTTTTTTTACATACTCACCAACAGAATGCTTGACCGATTCATGATCAAATGGCAGATTGGAGTAAGATGTCGAATCATCGGTGTAGACAGTGGCATCGTCACTCACATTGTCAGCAATGAAGCCTTGCAGGAATTCGGCGGTTGTATTCTTAACAACTTCTGCTCGAACTTCATTCGTTTCGCGGTCTTTGATTCCTGCAACCGCAGTCTTACCAGTTGCGCCGCGACCGGCATGAAGTTTCTTGTCAGCATGCTTGTTCTTTTCAAGACCGCCAAAATACGCCTAATCAACCTCAACCGGACCGTTAAAGTCATCATCTGAATCATGCATCCAGGCTTCACGAATTCTATGCAGCATGAACCACGCGGTTGGCTGAGACACTTTTATATCCCTATGCAATTTCATGCTGGAGATGCTTTTGAGATTTGTAAGGCAAAGGTAGATAGCTATGCACCATTTCTGCATAGGTACTTTGGAATTGGCGATAGGTGTATTGGTCTTGACACTGAAGTAGCTGCGGCAGTCAGTGCACCAATAAGGCATTTTCTTGTGACTTGCTTTACTGGTGCGGGTAGAACCGCAATGCGGGCAATAACGACCATCCAGCCAGACAACACTTTCAAACCACTTGGTTGCAATTTCGTTGTCCGGGAACATGGCAAACAGGTCAATAAGAGATATACCGATTCTGTGGGATTTACCTGGTGCTTGCTGCATAACTTGACCTCGTTTCGTATTTCTAACTCGATATAAGTTATAACGATTTTCAAAGTTTTGTCAACCTTTATTTATAAATCCCGAAATTAAGTTTCCCCGCTTTCAGTTTGTCAGCACAAAAGAAACCGGAACCATCGCAATTCCATCCGACATCACACCGTTATTGCGCGCTGGCAGGAATTTCCACTTTCGAACCGCTCTTTTCGCAGCTTTATCCAATCGCGGAAAGCCACTAGATGTATGCGTCTCGATTTTCTGTGCGTTGCCGCGCGAATCAACGTGAACGCGCAGAACCACCCGACCTTCTTCATTGTTGGCTCTTGCCAGATATGGGTATTTTGGGGCTGGATTGGATAAGCCGGGAACACCGAATTGAGGTGCCATTTCAGTGCTCTGTGCCAAACCTTCCGTCTCGACGTCTGACTGAACTGATGCGACTCGATCTGTTCTTGAACTTGATGTGGTGTCGACTATCGAGGCTTTGTCCGCATCCCGGGCACGTTCGAGAGGCAGTGGCTCGTTCAGTTGTGAATTGAATGTATCTGTTTTGTCAGCATAAACTTTTGCAAACTTCGGTTGCCGGTCTTTGTGTTCTGTCCTGTTCGAAATGTCGTCCTGAGAGTTGACCTGTTCAGAGAGCAACATTCTTGTGGTTCTGTCTGGATGCTCATCAACTATCGGCAGTGATGGCATTTCAGGGATGGATGCAGCGTTCGATTCGGTTTCGTGTGATAGTTCAATCGTTTCAGCAGAGTCGACTAAGAGATTCCGCTCGTCAAGTTCAGCAAAAGCAATTCTGACTTCGACTTTGTCTGCTGCGTCCAGCACTGTCCTCGATATATTCGCTTTCGCGACGACCGGACCTGATTGCTGTGGATTTTCTTCAACGGATGGAGTTTTTGGCAAGTTGACAGTTTTGTCAACTTGTCTTGGAGTGGAGCGGTCATCGATCACATCCAAAATGGAATCCGGGAACCCCATCGCAAACAGTTCTTGCTCAATGTCCAAGGCAGATTGTGAGGATTTGGACTTGTTCATCCGCGCCGAATTTTCTGACTGATTGATTGCCAATTCACTTTCAGTCAATCGTAACTTTTCAATTGGAGCCGACTTTTCGGATCCATCCACTGATACAGGAAATCTTGACACGGAAATATGCTCATCGATCACGTCTTGAATCGCGTCAGGATATTCTCTCGCGATCAATTCGAACTCCAAATCGGTAGGGTGTCGTTGGGTTGCTGTTGTCTGATTTTCCTCGACGTCTACAATCGGTATCGTAGCTGCGGGTGGGACAGGGACACCCCGCTCCACTTCCGTATTTTGCACTCCTGGCGGGATGGATAGGCTATCAGCTGTGTCTAATATGGCATCGGGGAGAACCTTGGCAGTCATTTCATGTTCGCTATCGATTGCGGTCGGTTCAAACAGGATCTGGTCTTGATGGGTAACCAGAGCAGTTCGAAAATCCGACGGCTCTTCATCGCTAGCGAAGATCTTCGAAACATTGGGGGTTGTGTCCTCAGAGTCTGACGAGTCCAAATTAATTTCGGTACCGCCAACAAACTCCATTGATCTGTAATTTTCAACGTCCCATACAGTCTTGGTCCATTCCTTCGACGAATCCAGCGGTTCCTCAACTCCTGCAATTCGATCAGCATCGGACTGGTGCCCGGATTCAATTGGGGCTTGAATTGGGTTTACGCTGTCTTCGATCCTGTTGTGGGCCTCCACGACTTCAGTCGTCTTTTGTGCCGGAGAGGTTGATGTCGCGACGTTCAACTGGATGTCCGTTCCCGTCTCGTTGGTTTTCTCTTGCAGTTGCATGCCGGCTCCCGGAATGCTGGATTCCGGAACAAGAGTGACGCTGATGGGAACAATCGGATTGGGCGGTACAAATTCAGGCACAGTCATCAGCATGGCAAAAGCTGCAACGATGTGAACGAAAAACGAACCGACCATCGAAAATGCGAACCTGAACGGGTGTTTTCGGATCATCTTATTTCTTCAATCGTCGGACGGGTATGACAATGTTTCCATGGACGGACTCGTGGTACAGAGCCTCAATGCCATAAGCTGTCGCGAGATGTTCCTCAGAAAGTACATTCTGTGGTACTCCATCGGCGACTATGTGTCCGTCGAACAGCAATGTCATCCGATCGCAATACCTGGATGCCAGCGTGAGGTCATGCATTACGACAACAATCCCAGCACCGCCATCGGCCAGATTGCGCAATTTCTCCATCACATCCAGTTGATGCGCGGGATCAAGGCCTGCAACCGGCTCGTCAGCGAGCAAGAAATGTGGATTGGTCGCCAGCGTTCTGGCCAGCATCACTCTGGCCTGCTCACCACCGGACAGTGTCGTGACTGCCCTGTCAGCGAATTGCAGGACGTCACAGACTTCCATCGCCTTCCTGACAGATTGGTGATCCACAGCCGACGGCCTCCTCCATCTTCCAAGGTGTGGGAGTCTTCCCAGCATCACAACACTTTCAACGCTCAGTGCCCAGTAGCTCTTGCTATTCTGCTCGAGGTAGGAGATAAACTTAGCGAATTGGAATTGCTGATTGAACCTGATCTGCACACCGTCGTAGTCGATATCGCCACTCTCGACCCTGATCAGACCCATCATCGCCTTGAGTAAAGTTGTCTTGCCAGCTCCGTTCGGTCCGATCAAGGCGACTACCTCACCGCTGTTCACCGAAAACCACGCGTCAGAAACAATTTTGTTTCCGGAAATCGATATGTTCAATCGCTGTGTTCTGAGAATGCTCATATAAACTGACTTCTCATTTTGAGAACGAGCCAAAGAAAGAATGGTGAACCGACCAGCGCGGTAAAAACACCCAGTTTGAGTTCAGGACCGAAGGAGAGCATTCTGACAGCCACATCGGAAAAAAGTAACAGGATCGCACCACCTAGAGCGCTAGCCGGCAATAGAATTCCAGGCCGGTGTCCAACAAGCGGACGCAGGAGATGTGGAACGACCAGTCCGACAAATCCGATGGCGCCGGCGACGGCAGTGGCAGCTCCGACAGACACTGTCACACCGACAATGATCTGCATGCGAACCCGCCGAACATTGACACCGAGCGTGGATGCCGTGTCCTCTCCAAGTGACAATGCGTCAAGCGACTTTCCAACAGTCAGCAGAAGTGCGATTCCGATCAGCATGAACGGTCCGGCCAGCCAGACGTGCTCCATACTTCGATTGGCCAGCGATCCGAGCAACCAGAAAATTATTTCCACTGCCGCAAAGGGGTTGGGAGCAAGATTCAGTGCCAGCGAAGTAAGCGCGCCCGCCAGCGTTGATACTGCAACACCGGCCAAGATAAGCGTCAGGGTTGAGCTTCCCCGCCCAGCGATGATCACCATGATCATAACTCCGACCGAAGCTCCAATCATTCCGCCCAAAGGCAATGTCCAAACATATAAGGTGGAAAGACCGAAGTAAATTGTAAGCACGGCACCCAGAGCAGCGGACGCGGACACTCCAATCAATCCAGGTTCAGCGAGTGGATTGCGGACATATCCCTGCATTGCAGCACCGCAGATTCCCAAGGTTGCACCGATCGCCGCGCCCAGTAATGCTCTTGGCAGACGAATCTCCTGGGCGATAATCACAGCGATATCGGAACCATCGGAAAATATCGAGGAAAGGACTGCCCATGTTCCGATTCCAACCGGTCCCACTGACAACGATGCGAGAAAACCAATCATCACGGCCAAAGAAAGGCATATCAGCAATGTATTGGTTTTGGTGTTCATGGGAAACAAGTGTGTTCGTATATCACTGTGCGAGCTTGACTCTCTCGGCTGTAAAGTAGTCGAGCGCTTCAGCGACAAATGGCGTACCGCAGATCCATAGATGGCTTTTCGTATTGATTCTTGGAACGTCCGCGTATTTGCGACGGATTGAGGGATGGTTTGGAAGTTCGTTTGCCATTGCGGCATATCTGTTGCGATCGCCCAACATCAGAACATCCGGCTGGTGGGTAAGCAGATACTCCAATGGCAGATGCTGTGCGGTTCCGAGTCCGAGTTCTGCTCCGAGGTTGCGAAAGCCCGCCAATTCGACAAGTCGCGTGATGAGTGCGTCCTGACCGAAAGTAAAGCCGTTCTGGTTGTAAATGGCAAGCAGTGGTCGATCGCTGACTTTCTGCCGTCGAACTGCGTCGATCCGGTTTGCGAATTCCGACGCCATCGTATCACCGAGGACTGGATCGCCGATCGCCTCGGCAACCAGACGGATGTTGGCAGCGATGTCATCAAGACTGTCCGCCACCGGTATGGTCCTGACTTGATAGCCCAGTTTTTCAAGTAGCAGGATGCTTGAATGTCCGAAAGTACTGGTAAGAATCAGGTCTGGGTCAAGTGCGACTATCTCCTCGGCAAAGCCGTGATTGACTGGAAAGTTCCTAGCTGTCTCAGACATTGCAGACATGCTCGGGTTATGCGAGAAAAAGCTCAACGATGCGATTCTGTCATGGTCCGACAACAGCAGGAGCAGTTGATCCGTGCAAAGATGGGTCGATACGATCCTACTTGGTTTTTCGATAACCTGCTGATCCGACAGACTGATGTCCGCGAATAGCGTCAACATGATGATCGCTGCCAACCCTGTGCGCGACAGGATCAGGATAAATGACCGATGGCAATACATGAGCTGACTCATCATGTTCTGATCAGAAGGTGTATCGGATTCCAACCTGCCAGGTTCGACCGGGCTTGTTGTAACCGCGAAGTTCGGAGTACTTCTCGTCGAACAGGTTTTCGATCTTGCCGGTCAGTTCGAGCTTTGAATTCAGATTCATGGTTGCGCCCAGGTTCACCAGCGTATATTCGGGCAAGTCCGCCACATTTGGCCAACTTGTATAATCGAGCTGTTTCCCCACATGTCGCATGTTCAGATTTATTGATCCGGACTTTCCTGAATGTGTGAACTTTCGGCTGATATTAAGAGTCAGGGATTTGGACGGTCTTCTGATCAGTTCCTTTTGCTCCGAATTGAATCCCTGGAGGAACGTCGCACTCGCGGTCACGTCATACTTGTCTGCGAGAGTGCCGAGCATCGAGAGCTCCCAACCCTTGATGGTGCTCACTCCGGGTTTATTGACAGATTTGCCTATGCCGGATTGGTTGTTGCTAATACAGTTCTCAACTTGTTCGCTCTCAATCAAATCAGTAACCTTGTTTTCGAAGTATGTGACGTCGAACGTCAAATTGCCAGGCACTGGCCGAAATTCTGCCCCAAAGTCCCAACTCTTGCTTGTTTCAGGTCTGAGGTCAGGATTTGCACACCAATCGGCACCCGATCCGTACAATTCCGAGACTTGGGGATTTTTTACGCCGGTACCGGCACTGCTGTGAATTCTCAAGTCATCGTTGGCAATCCAAGCCAAAGTGCCGCGATAGGTCTTGTAGTCTTTGAATCCATCATTGGCGTTGTCGTCGTAGCGTCCGCTTAGTGAAGCGAATACATCGTTTCCGAAATCCACTCGTTGCTCGATAATGACACTCTTGGTGTCGAACGTGCCTCCCTTCCCACGAGCGACGTATTGACCGATCGCTCTGTTTTTCTCCTTGTTTAACGCGACAATAGTTGTCTGATTGGTCTCGCGGGCTTCCCAGTTGATGACCGCCTGATATTCGACTTTGGACTTTTTCCCTAGTGTCGGAATTTGCCAAACACCCTTGGCGACCTCATTTCGCTTATGGCGGGTGTCGAAAAGTTTGATGGAATGGACGAAACCGCCATCAGGTTGTTCGTAGCTTATGCCGATTGATGAAGCTCTTTTCTTGTCCTCACCGCGGCAGTTGTTTGAAGAGGGCCAGGAACAGCCATCGTAGTCACCGTCCGAATTTACCAATAGAGTTGAAGCGGTTATTTCCATTTCATTCGAGATCTGAGTGCCAACCTTGAGGTGTGCGCTCGTTTGTCGCAAACCATCGGCTTCGGTATTGTCAGATTTTGCCGAAATCCCCCTGGACTGTGTCTGACTCATCGCGACCGACCCGTAACTTCCCCCGCTAGCGAAGGCAACATAGGAATTCAGTTTGGTTGTACGCAAAGAACCTTGTTCCACACTTACTATGGCAGTTGTACCTTCATCTGGAATTGGACTTGTGATGTCGATTACGCCACCGATCGCCTCACTTCCATAGATTGAGCTTTGCGGTCCTCGCAGCACTTCAATTCTGTCAGCTGCAAAAGCGGGTAAGTGTTGAAAATAGACTCCGTCATAGAAAGCCGGATCGGATAATTCAATCCCATCAAAAAGGACCAATGTGTGATTGCTTTCCGACCCGCGTATCCGAACGTCTGTCAGCCCGGAAGGGGAATATTGGCTGACTGCCAGACCGGGCACTTCTCGGAGCATTTCGTGAACATGTGTAACGTTTCGTTTGGAAATGTCCTTCTTGTCGAAGACAGTGACACTGCTTCCGACATGCTTAGCTGGAACTGAAACACGACTTGCCGAGACCACGACTTCTTCGCCTGTCGATTCGGCTTTATCGTTCTCGTCGGTATTCGTTTGAGCTATTGCAGATATCGGCAAGACAGCGAATAAGAGTACAGAAAGTAAAATCAGATATTGATAAGTTTTACCGATATTGATTAACTGGGTGATTATGTGCATATTGTGACGACCCCACTGTGTATAGAAAGCTATCGGCATGAATTCTTGTACACACGGGTAGAACCGCCTCGAAACCCACGTTCGTGTCAGGATGACCGAACATTGTTCCGGTAGTTCTGTCTGAATGGATTTTTCCCATAACTGTGGTGAACCTATGCCGTTTTACAATAGGCGCGTCACCACCAACGGGTGTCCGTTCCGCAAGCACACCCCGTACTGCGGTTGGGTAACGCTGGCAACGGCAGGTTTCCTGGCTCGCGGGTCAAGCACTCTTGCTTTGCCTTCCCAGTTTCCCAGTGGCTTCATCAAGCAATCGCTAACCGCATACAGTTGCGAGGGCAGCCAAGGCTTCAGATATTTATGTAATCCTGACCTTGTTCCTTATTGCTTCCCTTGAATAAGGGAACCATTGCTAGGGTAGAGTATACGAAATTTTTCGATGATCAAAAGGCTTTGTGCCGGTTCACTGCATATAACGACATCTGGGCGTAGATTCGTATGGGCGCGGCATGCCTGCATTGGCCCAGTTGCTGGTCGAGTTTTGCAGGACGGAGGTAGACCCCACTGATGAGTTGCCGCCTGTTTCAGATTCCGCAGAGTCTGACCTCGACTATCGTCCTGGCGCGATTCGGAAAAACAGTGAGTTGGTGGATTGGCAGTCGTGATGACACAACTTCTAAAAAAATGTGGATAGCTGAGGCAAGACATGGCCTTGTCCGGTAATTGGACCATGGTAGTACTAATTGCTTGCAAGGGTATGGATGCACAAATTCTCCACCCTGATCGAAATTGGAGAAAAGAATTATTCAATCTGATTGCGTAATCTGTAACTTGTGCTGCGTCCTCCCCCGGAGTTCTGAATCAAGATGCCACGCTCTTTCAGGTCCTGAATATCCCTGAGAGCAGTGTCATTGGAGCACTTTGCAAGCTTCGCATATTTGGATGTGTTCATATATCCGGTAAAGTCATGCTCAAGCATGCGATTGATGATCAGCCGCTGACGTTCACCAACGGGCCGTTGATTAATCAACTGCCAAAGTTGTGCTTTGTACAAAACGTTACCAGCGGTAGTTTCTGCATTCGATATGGCTCGTCCCAGACAATCCAAGAACCATTCCAGCCAGCCTGTGATTTCCAGTGTGCTTCGCTGTTGTTTTTCAAGTTGGTCGTAATAATCCTCGCGTTCGGATGCAATCTGGGCAGATAAGCTGTAGAATCGCTCCGCTACGCCATCCGCGCGTGCCAGAGCCATGTCACCGATAGCCCTGGCGACCCGACCATTCCCGTCTTCAAAGGGATGGACAGTCACAAACCAAAAATGAGCAATGCCAGCCTTGAGCACAGGGTCTATGTCATGACTGTTGTTAAACCAGTCCATAAACATTTGCATTTCGTTTTCCAGTTGATTTGCGTCCGGCGCTTCAAAGTGAACGTTCATACGACCTAAAGGACCGGAGACTACCTGCATCGGTCCTGAAGCCATTGTGCGCCATTCGCCGACAACGATAGGACTGAAGCCGCTGTTCCCAGTCGGAAACAGCACAGCTTGCCAGTGACACAACCGTTTCTTCGTCAGAGGTCTGGAAAAATGCTGTGTTGCATCCAGCAAGATATCCACAATGCCTTCCACATTACGGTCGGTTGGCGCAAGTCCGGCAACCCCAATCCCTAGTTTTCGTGCAATAGATGAGCGAACATCTTTCGGGTCGAGTTTCATACCCTCAATCGCCGAGGACTGGACAGCATCGTAATTTAAGGTATTAAGATTGGCCTCTTGCCTGAGCTCAAGTCCAAGACCTTCCATTCGGCCTAGAAGACGACCCTGGCGATAGCGTATGTCAGCCAGCTTCGGGGTAATGGTTTCGACATCCCAAACGAAATTTGGCCAATCGTGATGTTCGTGTATCCACATTTTTATCACCGCATAATATGCGGCGATAAAAATGGTTATTCGCCGCAAAGTCAAGAATTATCACCGCAAAATTAGCAGTGATAAGTCATGCCATTGACCGCAACCGATCAGATTCTCTCTGAACTAGAGGATGTCAGTTGAAGTAACTTCCAAAGTCTGTCAGGACACGGAGAAGGAGTGAAGCATATGAGTTGGAGACACCCGCGCAGCAGAGTATCGATCAGGGTATCACGTGTTCGGAAACGTCCAAGTGAGATTTTTGCGGTCAATCTGACTTGTCCGATGAAGTTGTGTCCCGACAGTTGTGCTCGGTGCAAGCATGAGACACAAGTCCGAAACCGTGCCGACCTTAAATTTTCTCTGACTCTTGACAAATGCACAAGATTGGGTGTAGATTTATCAGGACTCACAGACGGCTTCAATTATTATGACAAAAAGAAGTCAAAAAGTCAGGAATTTCATTCTCCAAAATGTAGATAAGTATCCGCGTGATATTGCGGAAAAAGCTTCATCTTACTATTCCATTTCCAGGCAGTCAGTCAACCGACACCTGAATCAGTTGATGGACAAGCAGGTATTGGATGCAGAATGGACGATCAAGAATCGCTCGTACCAACTTCGTATTCTTGAGAGTTGGAATAAGCATTATCAGATCAACGAGCAATTGGCAGAGGATGTTGCCTGGCGTGAAGACATAGAAAGTCTCCTGCCGGCAGTGCCAGATAATGTCTTGAGTATGTGGCACTATGGCGTTACTGAAATCTTCAACAATGCCATTGACCATTCAGGCGGCAGTGAAATCCGTGCACAGATCAAGAAGACTGCAACCAGTGTTGAGTGTATTGTGACTGACGACGGTGTTGGGATTTTCGACAAGATCAAGAACGAATATAAGTTGTTGGATGAAAGACATGCAGTCCTTGAGTTATCGAAGGGTAAACTTACGACGGATCCCCAAAAGCATCCAGGTCAGGGAATCTTCTTTACTTCAAGAATGTTTGATGAGTTCACGATTTTGTCAGGCGAGACGTTCTTTGGTCACAAACACGGCGAACCGGAGGATTGGATAGTCGAAAGCGGTAGTCTCCAAAGTGGCACCATGGTTTCCATGAAGCTCAAAAATGACGAATCGCGAACGATGAATGAGGTTTTCAAACAGTATTCCAACGGAGGAGATCACGCCTTTTCGAAGACGGTGGTTCCAGTCAGGCTGGCGCAGTACGAGCACGAGAGTCTGATCTCACGTTCGCAAGCAAAACGGCTGATGAAGCGAGTTGACGAATTCGACAAGGTTATCTTGGATTTCGACCGGGTCAGATCAGTGGGGCAGGCATTTGCAGACGAGATTTTTCGCGTGTTTTGCACCGAGCATCCGAAAGTCGAGGTAACCGCCATCAACGAAAATGAAGCCGTACGGCAGATGATATCCAGAGCCCAATCCTGACTGTTGACCAGCCACCCCTGACCGGATGTCAGGGATATCACATGGAGCGCAAGTACTCCCTGTGAAATTCCAGATAACCGGATGAGACCGTTCCCAGATGCTTGCGCACCTTGTCATGCAAGATAGGCAGGCGGTGAAATGGGACCGATGGATACAGATGGTGCTCACAATGAAACGACATGTTCCAGGTGATCAGTCTCAAAAGCGGATTGGTCAGTGTGGTTCGGGTGTTGACCAGCATATTGGGCGACAACTCACAGTCCCCGTGCTCTGCGAGCAGAAACAACCTCAGGGAAACCATTCCAATCAGAATCGGAACAACCCAGAAAGTGGCGATCAAGGCACTTTGAAGATAGATCGAAACTGCGCCGATCGCGACATATAGCGCCAGGTGGATCCGTGCTTCTCGCTGGATGGCTCGATGTGCAGATTTCGGAATGAACTTTGAATTGACATTGCCTGATGCGTGGTGCAATAGAAGGCGGATCTGAGGCAGCCAGTAGGACGTCAGCCCGGTCATCGTCCACATATACCCTGGAAAAGTCCGGGGTTTTTCTGTCAGTAGTTCCGGGTCGCGCGCCGGATCATTCGTATGCCGGTGGTGCTCGAAATGAAAGTGGCGGAAATAATTGGCCGGAAGAATGAGTATGAACCCCGCCACGGCAGCGACGATGTTGTTCCACCCTCTCGAGCGGAAGGCGGTGCGATGGATGCATTCATGAAGCGGCGCAAACAGAAAAACGACAATAGTTCCATAAGCGAACCATGCTGGAAGAATCCACCAGCTAGATTGCGCTGACCAGACCCACAAACCGGACCCGCCGACCAGAAGAAGGTGTACAGCAAGCCGAGTCAATCCAACTGAATCTGACTTCTCACTGAGTTGCAGAAGGTCGCGGGACTTGACAAGGTCGCGCCGAAAGACGTAATTTTCCATTGTGAAAAATGAAGTGCCAACCAGATGAGTCCATGGCTGTATTATCGCGAAATATTGCACATGAGAAGAGGTATTCAAGAGGCGGGGTAGACGGAAGCGTCTGGCTCGGGTCTATCTAGCCGTTAGTAGAAAAAAATTGGCAATATCATGACCCATGCATGATATTGCCATAGCTACAAGAGGAGAGAAGCTTAGAATTTAAAATCTTGAGAATATGGTTCGGTGCGGGGTTTCAGATCAGTTTTATCCGGTGAATATGTGACGTCACTTACGCCAGACAGCTTAGGTTCATGACCGACGCCGTATGCGTAGACTGAATATGGCGCAAAATCTTGAAGAATTCTTTGCCCCAACCGTCTGAATCCTGCCTTTGCCATCGTTTTGAATCAGTAAATTTCATATTTAGGAATGATAATGATTATCATTATCTACAATTTTTCACAGTTGTCAAGCCGATCAGTAAAAAATTTTGCAATGAATCTCACTGCGGCACAAGCCCTGCGACAGCTCACACGGACGGCGGTCTGTTTGGCGTATTGGGGGTATCAGGGGCGATCGCTGCGATCTGACGTCACAGCGGAACTGGCTAGTCAGTATCGATTTCCCGAAATTTGACGTCGTACGTCCGCGACTGTGACGATTGACTGCGCTGGTTTACGTGAACAATCAGACGACTCAGCAAAATCGAAGCAAACGCTCTTCGAATTGGCGATGTCAGACATATGAATCCGATCGCATCGGTCACGAAGCCGGGCGTAATCAGCAATGCGCCGGCAACGAGCAGGAAAAGTCCCTCCACCAATTCCAGGGCCGGCACCTCTCCACTTTTTACGCTCCCGACTGCCCGATGCAGCGTGAGAATTCCCTGCAACCTCACCAGCCACGCGCCGATCAGTGCTGTCGCGACCACTCCGACAATCGTCCATCCAGCCCCGATCACCTGTCCAATCTGGATCAGCAGATAAATCTCCGCGATCGGAATGATCAGGAAACACAGAAACAGGATTGTAACGACTCTCATAAGACCGTATCAGAAGATGAAGTGCGTCAGTCCGGCCAAATCTTGTCGACAGCCCACTCAATCATGTCAACATGATCGGTCAGCCGGTGATCACCATCGGGGAAAATGGTGACTTCGATGTCGGAATCCGCATGGTCCCTGAATTCAAGACTTTGACCAGACGGCACCACATCATCAAGCGCACCGTGCAGTATCTTCACCGGATGGTTGTAACTTAACGGAGTCGAAAACGCATCGTATTGCAATGAGTCAAGCACCGCGGCATATGCAATTGTGTAACTGCAGTCCGGACCTGTGTCGTCGAATGTCCGATAGCCCGACTTTCGCCATTGTTCTTGCACCTCGGGTGAGGCACTGAGATAAATTCCGTTCATGAAATTGAATGCTGGTGCGATCAGTACCTGTCCGCAAACATTCACTTCGGCATCCAGGGCAACCTGTGACGCAACCCAGCCTCCCATACTGGAGCCGACCAGAACCTTTGGACGCCCTCCAAACAAAGACAGCGCCAGTTTGGTGTCCTCAATCGCACGGGATATGCTGAACTCCTCGAAATCACCATCGGACTTTCCGTGGGCGCGCATGTCAAACCGAATCCACGAACGGTCGAGTCGCTCGGCCTGACTCCACAGTCGCATCGATTTGGTGCCTTCTGCGTCGGAGGACAACCCGTGCAGAAACATGCCCACTGGTCCCTCGTAGGTATCGCGGTACACACCTCTGATAATCTGGCCATCCCTCGCAGGTATGGAAAATGCATACTCGTTCGGCTTCATTGGTCTTTTCCCATACGTCTATTTGGGGCTATTTCATGACTTGTCAATGACACACCTGCGTCTTCAATCAATAAAAGTCCGACAACGGTTACGCTAACAGTTTAACGGATTGTAGAGATTGTCTCATTACTATCGACTGAAAAACGGAATGATCACAAATCCGACACAAGCCGTCATGTACAGCTGGCGGTGTGTTAGCCGGTCGTCCAGCCATCAACCGCTGCAGTGAATGATTGCGAATCGGCAGCCTTGCGAAAGTGCTTGTGTTTCCGACCCGACAGTTCAGGCAGTTATTCAGGCGAAGTCGGTGATGACGCCTGTGGTGCGATAGTACGAGTCATAGCGTGCTCCTGCCCTTTTTCGAAAATTACGATATGTTCGATATTCAATCTCAAACCGATGTGCTCACCAAGCTGATGATTGTGATGGGAGTCAGCCAGACAGTAAATCGACTGGCCATCTTCCAGTCTGACGGTGTAGAGAAAATGGGAGCCGCGGAACGACTTTCGGATCACCTTGCCTGTGAGTTCACTGGCATCATCGTGCAGGATGTCATCGGGCCGAAGTAGTATTTCAACCTGCGCATCCCTTTTCAAGCCATAGTCGTTTTGAAACGCATGCAGTCCAAAAGCGGATCTCAGCATCTGGTCGCTGATGACGTCGGCACTTATGAATTCGCCCTCGCCGACAAACCGCGCGGTAAAACGATTCAGTGGATGGTGGTACACGTTGAACGGGACGTCCCATTGGTGCACGTATCCTTTTTCCATGATGCCGATCTTGTCAGCCATTGAGAACGCAATTTCGTGATTATGGGTGACCATGATGGTCGAGATGTTTTCCTGGGTGAGAATACGCTTGACTTCAGGTATCAGCGTATTGCGGATTTCGACGTCAAGACTGGAAAACGGCTCATCCATCAGCAAAAGTTCAGGCTTTGGAGCGATTGCACGGGCGAGAGCGATTCGCTGCTGCTCACCACCCGACAGCGAGTAAGGGTCGCGGTCTCCAAAACCTTCCAGGTCGATCAGCATCAGCAGACTGCGAACCCGATTGTCCCGGTCCGCAGCTTTCCACTTCCTCAGTCCGAATGAAATATTCTGTGAGACACTCAAATGCGGAAATAAGGCATAGTCCTGGAACATCAAGCCGATATTGCGCTTTTCCGGAGCAACCGAATTGCCTGGTGACGAAAGAGTCGCAGAGTTCATGGTGATTGACCCGGCATGCAGAGGTTCGAATCCCGCGATGCCTCTCAGCAGTGTTGACTTGCCACAGCCACTAGGTCCGAGTATTGATCCCATCTCACCGGGCTGGAGTTCGAAACTGACTGCGTTCACAGCACGACGTCCATTTCCGTAACTCAGGGAAACGTCGCACACCGCCAGAAGCGGCTGGGTCCCGGTGCGGTCTATTGCTGAGTTGCTGTCATTCATCTTGACCGTTCCTATCGTCTTTCACGGGTCATCGTCTTGCTCAGGATAATCACTGGAACAATTCCAGTCAACACGATTGTCAGCGAGGGCAGGGCGGCGTCAATGAGTCGTTCGTCTGACGCCAGTTCATACGCGCGGACAGCGAGCGTGTTGAAATTGAAAGGGCGCAGAATCAATGTGGCGGGCAATTCTTTCAGCACATCGACAAAAACAATCAGGAATGCCGTAATCAGCGACGCGCGCATCACTGGCAGGTGGACGCGTTTTAACACTTCCCAAGGTCGGCATCCCAATACGCGAGCCGAATAGTCCATGCTGGGTCTGATCCGTTGCAATCCGGTTTGTACAGCATTCAGCGAAATGGCAAGAAACCTCACAGTATATGCGAACAGAAGCGCAAAGATCGAACCGGACAGGATCAGTCCGACTTCGATGTCCAGAGCAGATCGGAATAAATCTATCAGTCGAAGGTCAAGCCAGACCAGAGGGGTGATGACCCCGACCGCGATAATTGCGCCGGGTATGGCATACCCCAGACCCGAAACGGCAACCATGCTCGCGACAACGCGAGTCGAAACTGTGCGTTTGGCATAACCCAGGACGACCGAAAGAATTACCGCGATCGCGGCAGCGGTGGCACCGAGCCGAACCGTGTTCCATACAAGCACGGCGAATCGCGAAAGATCGTACTCAGCATCAAACAGTGTCCACTTCAGCAAAATCAGGGCCGGTAGCAGAAATCCAAGAAGTACCGGTAAGAAGCACGCAAGCCACGCCAGCAAGGCTTTTTTGCCGACCAGACGGATTTTGGACTGATGGATGGTTTTCCCCTTTGCTGAATGGTACTGTACCTTTCGGCGCGAGAACCACTCACAGAACATCAGCAAACCGACGAATCCGAGCAGCATGATGGACAGCTGTGCGGCGACAGAGGCATCGCCGTAACTACCGAAAGCGCGGATGATTCCAGTGGTGAACGTGTCGATACCGAAAAACTGCACGGTACCGTAGTCCGCAAGTGTTTCCATCAAGGCGAGCGAGACACCGGCGACAATCGCCGGCCTGGTGAGGGGGACCGCAACCTTGAAGAAACTCTCCCCCATGCTGTAACCGAGCGTTCGGCTCAGTTCGATAAATCCCGACGATTGCTCAAGAAATGAGATTCTCGACAGCAGATAGACATAAGGATAGAGCACCAGGGCGAACAGGACTATGGCACCGGGTAGCGACCGGATCGAAACATATAGATCGGCAAACCGCTCCTCACCGACTATGTGACGCACCAAGGTGTAAACCGGCCCAAAGTAATCCAGTAATCCGGTGTAGGTGTAAGCGATGATGTAGGCCGGAAATGCCAAAGGCAGCAATAACGCCCAGACAAACACCTTGCGTCCGGGAAATTCACAGATGCTGGTCAGCCAGGCTGTTGGTACACCGATGATCAACGTCAGCGAGCCGACACCGAGCATCAGCAATAGGGAATTCGTGACATAGGTCCCGATCACTGTATCGACCAGATGTTTCAGCAATGCAATACTTTCTGTGGTGACAGCTGATCCGAAAATTGCAATCAGCGGGGAGACCACGACCAGAGTGATCACGGGAGTTGACAGGGCAAGCGGACTGAAGTTTGAGGAGCGCATATGCAATCAAGCGAGATTGAATCGAAAAAGGAAATCTGTCTTCGAAACCCGACCCGAGGGTGAGACGTTAACTCGTGAGATATCGCAATTGTCTATCGCCAACCTGCGCGGTCCATGATCTTTACCGCTTCAGAGTTCAGTTCCCCAAGCTTTCCCATTTCCAGATCATCTGCGGCGAATGTACCGAACTCTGTAAGAAGATCGGCCCATGGAATTTCGGGTAGAACCGGATACTCATAGTTGACCCGTGCGTACCATTCCTGCGATTCGGGTTTGAGCATATAGTCCAGCAGACATTGTGCGTTTGCCGGATGCTTGGCATGTAAAGTGATTCCAGCACCACTGACGTTGACATGTGCTCCGCGGTCATTCTGGTTCGGCCAGATGATTCCGACATCATCGGCGATGGCAACGTCTTTTGCGACCAACCGCCCGAAATAATAACTGTTGGCGAGGGAAAAATCGCATTGTCCGGCTGCCACGGCTAGTATCTGGTCAGTGTCACCGCCCGTTGGCGGGCGGGCAAAATTCCCAACCAGTTGTTTTGCCCACGCGAGAACATAAACCTTCGCCTCGGCGTAAGGGTCTGTTTGCTCACTTTTTGAATCCAGTTGTCCCCGCGCCCACTCCAATGTTTCCTCATTGAGCCATCCGGGCGAACCGGACCGTTCAAGATGGCCCGGCATTGCGGCGATCATTGCCGCAACCAAGGACTGGTTGTAGATACTTCCGGAAGATCTGATGCACAGTTTACCCGCATTGTCGGGATGCGCGAGCATTTCATATGAACTTGCCGCGGACTGATCAGCGCGTTTACGAGAGTAGTAAATCGGTCTCGCCCGTTGCGACAGACCAATCCAGTATCCATCGCCATTGTCAACACCTTGATCTCGAAGATGGCTCGGTACTTTGTCGGCTATCGGCTTCGGAATCGCCCGCAGCACATTTTTGCTTTTCGCACGGTGCAGGCGACCCGCGTCAACAGTAATGAAAACATCCGCTGGCGTTGCCTTTCCCTCCAACTCGATTCTCTTGAGCAGTCCATCCGCCTTTCCGGTCACCAGATTGATCTGAATTTCCGATGAGTGATGATTGCTGAATGCTTCCTGGAAGTTTTGCAGCAGTGGAAGAATCAACGCCTCCTTTCTCGCGGAGTAGACGTTGATCACCGCATTTTTCTCGAGTGCATCTGCGGCGACTGTCGGACAGGGATCCTGCGCACTCGAAGCCTGACTGAATACCGAGATTGCGGCCAGCGCACAGGTACACAGCACCCTGATCTTACTTTTCGAGAAATCCAATAATTTGTTGTTCATCTGAATAACCTCCATGCAATCTAGAAAACAACAATAGTAATGATAAACATTATTATTACTATGTATCAACAAAATTGTTGCAAGGATGCTGGCCCGGGATGCTCTCAATTATTCGTCTCTTAACCGGAAATCCGACATTTCAGGTTTACAATAGCGACATTGACCAGATCGGACAGGCGAACACGGATTCCGGTCGGGCTATCAGAATTTTTCGAATATCACTGAAATCATCACGAGTGCCTCAATAAATACAAACCCAATCGCCGTGAACCTCACTGCGATTTCATCGCGTCAATGTCCGCTGAGATGATTGCCAGAATTACTTTCGGTTTACTGATTTTCGTGCTTGCCGCCGCGTCGTTCGGGCAGGATGATGAAGAATTGCTTCCACCGGAGGAAGCGTTCGCGTTCAGCAGCGAAATCGACGGCGATGAACTGGTTGCGAGTTGGAATATCGCAGATGGGTACTATATGTACCAAGACAAGTTTGCTGCCGTATCCCTGACAGACGGAGTTGAGGTTCGTGATCTGATTCTACCGGCAGGCGAGACGAAAGATGACCCGCTGTTCGGTGAGGTCACTGTCCATACCGAACGGGTTGAAGTCCGTATCCCCATTCACGCAGACGATTCGGTCCGAACCGCAAAACTCGAGGTATGGTCGCAGGGTTGCAATGAGCCGATTGGCGTTTGCTACCCACCGAACAGGAACGAAGTGACCAAACTGCTATCGTTCATTTCTCCCGCTTCCGCAGATACCGCTGCAAACGAAGCATTCGAGGCCGCCCAGTCTTTCGGTGAGTCCGAACCCAATGCCTTGGAAAACCTGTTTTCCAACATGCCGGTGGTGACAGCCGATAATCTGCTTGATGTTGACGAGGCGTTTGTTCTCAACGTCTGGCAGGTGGATGGAGAGAGTCTTGTAGCCGCATTTGATGTGACGCCAGGCTATTACCTGTACCGTGACAAATTGGTATTCGACATCACCGGTGATGCGATGGGCCAGCGGCCCGAACTGCCTGCAAGCGTTCTCATGGATGACAAGTTTTTCGGTCCGACCTCAATCTATCCGGAAAACTTCGATGTCAGGATACCGCTGACCCGTGCCAGCCCGAACCCCGGCAAACTGCTTCTTACCGCAACCTACCAGGGATGCGCCAAGGACCTGATCTGCTATCCCCCGGTCACAAAGACATTCGATATCCGACTGCCGTCACTGGTCCAATCCGCATTTGCCGATAGCACATCGCCGCCCGACAGCGGATCCGGTGCCGGCGATGCCCGGGACGGCTCGGCCTGGTGGCTTCTTCTCACAGCACTCGGAACTGGCATTCTGCTGACATTCACGCCGTGTGTGCTGCCACTGATTCCCATCCTGTCTTCGATTGTGGTTGGCAGCGATGCGTCGAACGCCGGGTTGCGCGGTGGAGTCCTGTCGATTATCTATGTATCGGGCACAATCGTCGCCTATGCGGCGGTCGGTGCGGTCGCCGGCGCTACAGGAGATCAGTTGCAGGCTTATTTTCAGAATGCCTGGGCGATCAGCATCATGAGCGCGGTATTCGTGCTGATGTCATTGTCGCTGTTTGGCTTTTATGAGATCCGATTGCCAAGCGCGTTCGAATCTCGGGTACAGGAAAGCACAATGAGAATCGGTGGCGGCAAGGCCGGTGCCGTGTTTGTGCTTGGCTTGCTGTCGGCACTTGTCGTCAGCGCCTGCGTATCACCCTTGCTGATTTCAGTCCTAGGGGTTGCGATTGCCAAGGCTGATCCCTACCTCGGGGCGTCCATGATGGCATCCATGGCACTTGGAATGGGCGCGATCCTGATTGCAATCGGTTTCGGTTTTGGTGTTGTGCTGCCCAAGGCAGGACCTTGGATGGACCGGCTCAAACAGGCCATGGGTGTGTTGATCCTCGCGGTTGCGATCTATCTTCTTGGCAACATCCCGCAGGTGCCGGTATTGGCACTGTGGGCAGTGCTGTTCATCATTACGGGCGTGTTTCTCGGCGCAACCCAGCCACTGCCCGAAAATCCGAGTGGCTGGAAGCTGCTCTATAAGGGACTCGGTCTGGTTCTCGTATTCTGGGGCGCGCTTTCGCTGATCGGTGCGGTGATGGGCAACCGCGACGTAATGCAACCGCTTTCGCAGTTCGCGACAAGTTCTCAGGGTGTCATCGCTGAATCAGATAGAAGATGGGTTTGACTGATACCAGAAAGCTCGTTGTTGTGACAACGATGCTCGCAGTCGCCGTGACCGCACTTGTCGCAGGCGTGATGTGGCAACGCCATAGTTCGTCAACCACCATATCCTCCATCGGAGCAATTGACGATCTTCGCGAATATGAGAGCAGCTGGCGGGTAATCAACGGCGAATCTTCGATTCTGGTGGACGATCTGAAAAATAAGACGGTCGTTCTGAATTTCTGGGGGAGCTGGTGCCCACCTTGCATTTCGGAGATGCCGCTTCTGGATCGGTTCAATACGGAACACAGCGAACAGGGTGTTCAGGTTGTGGGCGTGGTCATTGACCGGGAACAGGCCGCGAAGGATTTTCTTCAATCCAATCAAATCCGGTTTCCCTCGCTCATCGCAGAAATGCACGTCACCGATGAATTGATGGAGTTGCTGGGCAACGATGACGGTGTGTTGCCTTATACAGTGGCATTCGGCCGCACCGGTGAACGAGTGTATACACATGAGGGCCCGCTGAAGGAGGAGGATCTGCTAAAGTTGATCCAGTGAGAGCGGGTCTTTCCCCTGGCTTGTATTTTGGGGAAAATGTAGTTAAAATCACCGAAAACATCTCTAAATGCCACTAAATTGAATATAATTGAACTGGTAACCAAATACCAAATCAGCGTTTTCCAATGTCGAATATTCTAGTATTGCATGGTCCGAATCTGAATCTCCTGGGTACCCGGGAGCCTGAACATTACGGGCGGGTCACGCTTGAGGAGATCAATGAACGGGCTGCGCGGATTGCAAAGGACGCGGGATTCGGGGTCATCGCGAGACAAAGCAATGCCGAACACGAGATTGTAAATGTGTTGCAGGATGCTGTCGCCAGCGATGTGAGGTTTGTCGTATTCAATCCCGCCGCCTACACTCATACAAGTGTTGCGATCCGGGATGCGATGATTGCATCGGACATTCCTTTTGTCGAGGTTCACCTGTCCAACGTTTTCAGTCGCGAGGAGTTTCGCCATCATTCCTACCTTGCCGATATCGCGCAAGGAGTGATTTGCGGATTTGGTGTGCAAGGTTACGAATTCGCCATGCAGGTGGCCGTCAACCATCTGCGAATGGAACAGGAAGGAGATTAGGAAATGGATCTGCGGAAGGTTCGCAAGCTGATTGAGATCTTCAACACTTCCAAGCTCAGCGAGATCGAGATTCGTGAAGGCGAGGAGTCGATCCGGCTTACGAGAACCCCAACCATCACACAGGCGCCGTACGCTGTGCCTGAAGTCCAGCCGGCGGTTTCGCCGGCCCCCGGAGGCAGCCAGTTTGATGAGCAGGAGGACAGCGATACATTTGCGGTCGAGTCGCCAATGGTTGGTACATTTTTTGCTTCCGCCTCCCCGGACGACTCACCTTTTGTGAGTGTGGGAGACAGTGTCAGTGTCGGAGACCCCTTGTGTCTGATCGAGGCGATGAAAATCTTCAACCAGATCGAAGCGGAGCAAAGTGGTACGATCGTCAGGATTCTGAAACAAGACCACGATCCTGTTGAATTCGGTGAACCGATTTTTCTCCTCAGGGAATGATTAGCAAGGTCGTCATCGCCAACCGGGGCGAGATCGCGCTGAGAATTCTTCGTGCCTGTCGTGATCTTGGCATATCTACAGTGGCGTTGCACTCCGACATAGATGGCGAGGCCAAGTATGTCAAACTAGCCGATGAGTCAGTGTGTATCGGTCCGGCCCCGGCTCCCCGAAGCTATCTGAATATTCCCGCTGTGATTGCCGCAGCTGAGGTGACGAACGCCAATGCCATACACCCCGGCTACGGATTCCTTGCGGAAAATGCGGATTTTGCGGAAAGAGTGGAACAAAGCGGTTTCACCTTCATCGGACCGTCCCCCCAGGCGATCCGCACCATGGGGAACAAGATCGAAGCGATCCGTACGATGAAGAAGGCCGGGTTGCAATGCGTCCCGGGATCGGGCGGCGCGCTTGGGAGTGATATTGACGAGATCAAGGTTGAGGCAGCGAGGATTGGATATCCGGTGCTGATCAAGGCAGCTGCCGGCGGTGGCGGAAAAGGGTTGCGACTCGTGGAAAACGAGTCTCAGCTTCAGTCTGCATTGGCTCTGTCCGTCAACGAATCAGCAATGGGGTTCGGGGATTCAACCCTTTATCTGGAAAAATTTCTGCACAACCCCCGCCACATAGAGATTCAGATTCTGTCAGACCAATATGGAAATGCTGTACATCTAGGTGACCGCGACTGCTCGATCCAGCGGCGCAGACAGAAACTGATCGAAGAGGCACCTGCATTTGACATCAATGAGGAGTTGCGCAACCGACTCGGGCAGCAGTGTGTCACGGCCTGCAAGGAACTTGGCTATACCGGTGCCGGCACTTTCGAGTTCCTGTTCGATGGCAGGGAGTTTTACTTTATCGAGATGAACACGCGGGTGCAGGTGGAGCATACGGTTACCGAAATGGTGACGGGGATCGACATCGTCAAGGAACAGATCAAGATAGCCGGTGGTGCGAAACTATCGTTCAGGCAGGAGGAGATTCGGATCGACGGCCATGCGATCGAGTGCAGAATCAATGCCGAACACCCGCAGACGCTGATGCCTTCACCTGGCAGGATAGTTCGCTATCACCCGCCTGGAGGCCCAGGCGTCCGGGTCGACTCGCACATATATAGCAACTACGAAATCACACCCCACTACGACTCGCTCATCGCCAAGGTCGTCGCCCACGGTCAGGATCGCAGCGAAGCGATTGCCCGGATGAGAGGCGCACTGGAGGAATTGGTCGTCGATGGCGTCGCGACAACGATAGAGTTGCACCAGGACATTCTGATGAGAAAGAAATTTCAACGTGGCGCGATTGACATCAATTATCTTGAGCGCATTTTTGAAAAACAGATCAGTTCGTGAGTGGCTCAGACTACACCAGTGTCGCAATCTGCTGCGGCTACGACATGTCGGGCAGCGTAACAGAGATCCTGGAAATTTTCGCGACTTGCTCTGTTTCCATTCTGGCACCGGATAACGACAATCGCACCACTGTCACCGCGCTCTATGAGCCGGGCAGCCTGGATCTGGAGTTGCTGTTCAGCGAACTCGAACCACTCGCACAGGAAGATGATCAGTTTCGTATCAAGCAGGAAATTGTTCGCGATCGGGACTGGGTGAGGGATTCCCAGAACGGATTCAAGCCGATACTGATCAGCGGCCGGTTGCGAATTTGCGCACCATGGCATGAAACTGACGCTTCTTCAACCAACAGTTTGATCATCAATCCTGGCCTGTCATTCGGGACCGGACATCATGCCACCACCAGAATGTGTATCGAGTTCCTAACCGAGCGTGTGTTGTACGACTGTGAAATTGTCGATTTCGGTTGTGGCAGTGGAATTCTCGCACTGTCAGCACTGAAACTGGGCAGTCGATTCGCATGGGGTATCGACACCGATTGTGTTGCGCTTGATGAAAGTACCGACAACGCCGACCTAAACAATCTGGGATTCAAATTCATCGCCGTGCATCCAGATGATTTTCTGTCGGATGTCCAGCCCGATGTCGTTTTGGCGAATCTTCATCTTGACGCATTGCTGGAGCTGTCCGAAACCCTGAAGTCATTGGTTTATGATGACGGCTGGCTGGCCATGTCCGGTGTTTTACGATCACAGGTGAAACCGGTCGTGCACGAATACGAGGATACCTTTGATCTGAACGTCAGACACGATGACGACTGGGCGCTGATTTCCGGCAGGAAAAAGACTCAGACGACCTGATCCCATGCGAAGGTGGTTCGTCTGGTTGCGAGCGGAAATGCTTGCACACGCATGGTGTTCGTTATAATCCGACTGGTAAAATGCATTTGGCACTTCAAGCACGATTTGAGAGTTCATGAACTACGATAAGGTGCTGGCAGATTCCCTCGAGCGGTTGAAGGTAGCGGGTAACTATCGCGAGTTTACCGATCTCGAGCGGCATGCCGGACGATATCCGCACGCAACAGATCATTCGATTGGTCGTGAGATCACGATCTGGTGCAACAATGACTATCTTGGGATGGGTCAGCATCCCGATGTGGCTGATGCCATCTGCAAGACCGTAAAGGAAGTCGGAGCCGGAGCTGGCGGTACTCGCAACATTGCGGGCACCAGTCATCCGCTTGTAGAGCTAGAAGCCGAACTGTGCGGCCTGCACGGTAAGGAAGCCGCTTTGGTGTTCACTTCCGGATACGTCACGAATTCCACTGCGCTGAGCACGCTCGGGAGACTTCCCGGTATGGTGCTTTTTTCTGACTCCCTGAATCATGCGTCGATGATCGAGGGTGTCCGCTTCGGCAAGTGTGAGCGACATATATTCCGCCACAATGACCTGGATCATCTCGAGGAGCTGCTGCAATGTGTCGATGCGGATCGTCCCAAACTGATTGCTTTCGAGTCAGTGTACTCGATGGACGGCGACATCGGTCCAATCGAGGAGGTCTGCGATCTGGCGGACAAATACAACGCACTGACCTACCTGGATGAGGTTCATGCTGTCGGCCTGTATGGTGAGTCAGGTGGCGGAGTTGCGCAAAGAGATGGTGTTTCCGATCGAATTGATATCATTCAGGGAACGTTGGGCAAGGCTTTTGGTCTGATTGGAGGATATATCGCCTCAACCTCATTGCTGGTTGACTATGTCCGAAGTTTCGGCAGCGGGTTCATCTTCACCACGGCGATGACGCCTGCGAACGCCGCCGGCGCTCTGGTGAGCATTCGGCATGTCAGGCAGAACGTGCACCTTCGAATCAAACTCCATAGCAATGTCAACACACTCAAGTCGAGGTTGCGGGAGGAAGGCCTTCCATTGCTGGAAACTCCTACCCATATCATTCCGGTCATGGTGCGGGATGCCAATCTGTGTCGCACGGCCAGTCACAAATTGTTGCACGAACACGGTATTTTTGTTCAGCACATCAATCACCCGACAGTCCCGGTCGGAACGGAACGACTGAGAATTACACCGACACCCCTGCACACCAGCGAGATGATCGAGGACTTGGTGGTTGCCTTGGTTGACGTATTCGACTCGCTCGGGATCAAGACAGACAAATAGAGTCTTGACTTTTGGTTGCCTGATGTTCAGCCATCCGCTGCCGGCGAAGCTCAGGCTATGATCAAAGACGCGACCAGATCGGCGACAGCAACTGGCCGAGAGGACTGAACGGATGGATTTCTGTATTCAGTTGTCGGCCGACTATCCGGATAAGTCATACGGTGGTAATCGGGTTTATCGGGATATGATCGAGCAGGCGGAACTGGCGGATCGGCTGGGATTCGAGTCAGTTGCCATTACCGAGCATCATCTGATCAACTGCCTGATGATGCCGGCACCGTTGCAGTTTGCGGTGAAGATTGCAGCACACACCCAGCGCATCAATGTCATTACCGCGGTGGTTGTTCTCCCATTGCATGACATGCGCGTGTTCGCAGGGGAAGTTGTGGCGGCAGATATTTTCACTGAGCAAAGGTTGCTGCTGGGTGTCGGGCGCGGCGCCTATAAGTTCGAGATGGAACGACTGGGTGTGCCGATTGTGGAAACCCAAGCGCGGTTTGATGAGTCTCTCGAGGTGCTTCAGACCCTGCTTTCGGATGAAGAGGTATCGTGGAAAGGGCAGTACTATAATTTTGAGCCGCTGACGATCATGCCGCGTCCGTTGAGTCCGGGCGGGCCACCGATGATGATCGCTGTCGTCAATCCCGCGAATGTCTACATTTACGCAAGGAAGGGCATGCATATCCAGACAACGCCTCTTTCAGGCAGTCAGGAATTGCTGGAAAGGCAGGTGGAGAGTTTCCGGCAGGCGAAGAGCGAGCTCGACGACGCGGCGGACGACATCACGCTGACTCTTTCCAGAGTCGCTTTCATCTCGCGAAACGAACGCGACCGTCGACGACACGTGGAAGCCGCTCATGCCTACTACCGTCGGTTTGACAATGTGTTTACCGGACCCGGTATCGTTGATGCCGGTATGATTCGGGCGCTTGAGCGAAATCAGACCATGGAAGAGTTGGCGGAGAATGTCCTCATCTGTTCGCCGGCCGAGATGGTTGACAGGGTTGCACCTTATGCGGAACTCGGTATTGACCGGATGGTATTTAATATTAATTTCGGGGTCGGGCAGCAAGAGCAGCTTGAATGTGTTCAAGCGCTGGGAGAGGAAGTCATGCCACACTTTGCCAATCAATCCTGACTCCTGGATGGGCTGCAGTAACGATGAGCAATGGAGAATTCAGTATTGAGGGACGGGGACCGCCTCTTTTTCTGATTCACGGAATCGGCTCCGCGCGAAGTGCCTGGCGGTTGCTGCTCCCGGTTCTGGCACAGCAGTTCACGGTCGTGACTTACGATCTCAGGGGGCACGGCAGTTCAGCCCGGCCGGACGGCGAGTTTGGATTGGATGATCTGGTTGAAGATCTGGAACAGATTCGAAAGATGACGGGAATCGATCAGGCTCATTTTGCCGGACACTCTTTGGGCGGCATGATCGGACCGGCCTATGCCAGGAAGTATCCCGATCGGGTGTTGTCACTGGGACTGCTGTCCACCGCTGCCGGCCGAACCGAGGATGACCGCAGCAAAGTCTGGAGTGTTGTTCATGAGATGGAACGCAAGGGTATTGGAAATGTCTTGCAGACGATGACCGAGAGATGGTTTACAGCCCGGTTCATTGAGCAGCATCCGGAAGTGGTCAGGGCACGATTGAAACAGGTTATGGATACCGATGCGGAGGTCTTTCTCAACGCCTTCAGAATTTACGCGGGGACGGAAATGCTTGCGTGGTTGCATGAGATTGTACAGCCGACGCTGATTCTGACCGGTGAGAATGACGGTGGATGCAGCCCTCGTCTCAATCGCAAGATCGCGGACAAGATTCCAAATTCCAAGCTGGTGATATTGCCGGACTACAAGCATTCCATTCTTCTTGAAGCCGGTGAGGAAGTTGCAGTTCACATAGTCAGATTCATTCAGGACTTGAATTTGTGAGTTGGCATGAAGTCAAAATTTCAGCCTGACGAGCAACCGATCTGTGATTTGCCCAACTTGGTTTCGACAGCAATTTTGTCATAGGTAATTTCCTGTCTCAACCCTGCGCGAGTTGTTGCGTTCAGCAAGAATCGGATTGTCTTGATGCCTTTTGATTGGTAAAACTGCCCGATCATGCCCGCGCCGATTTCAATCCGAATGTCAACTCGCACATGGTTCATGTTGATCGTGCTGTCGGTCTTGTGGGGTGGCTCGTTCTTCTTCAATGAAATTGCGCTGGAGGAAATTCCACCGTTGACGCTTTCGATGTTACGTGTCAGTGGTGCAGCGATTGTGTTTTGGATTTATGTACTGGTAACGAACCGTCATATGCCTCGCAATCTGCGTTTATGGCGGGCATTTTTGATTATGGGTGCATTGAACAATGCCATTCCCCTTTTCACTGATCGCATTCGCTCAAACGGAAATTTCCTCATCTTTGGCGTCCATCATCATTTCTGCGACTCCTCTTTTTGTTGTGGTCATTGCGGCTGTCGCGTTATCGGATGAACGGTTGACCGTGCAGCGTCTGATCAGCGTCACAATCGGACTGACCGGTGTTGTAATCATGATCGGACCATCGGCTCTTCGCGGAATCGGATCTGACGTGATCGCACAGTTGGCGATGTTGGGGGCGGCATTGTGTTACGCATCATCGACAGTTTACGCAAGAAGGTTCAAGGAGGAAGGGTTGACACCAAGCGTACTGGTTACAGGTCAGGTAACGATGTCTTCGTTGCTATTGATACCGACGGCACTGTATTTTGATCAACCACTTTCGATCGGCATTCCTGGCGGTGATGTGGTCGCCGCTGTATTGGGTGTCACATTGCTCTCCACAGTGTTGGCTTACATTCTGTATTTCAGGATATTGTCAGCGTCGGGAGCCACCAATGTCGCATTGGTTGCATTCCTGATTCCGGTATCTGCCATTCTTCTCGGAGTTGGGATTCTCGGTGAGTCCATAACTGCGATTCAGGTGCTTGGAATGGCTTCGATTGCGCTGGGGCTTGCAATTATGGACGGTCGCTTGATTCAGGTTCACAGACTCAGGCGTTCTGGTCTTTGATCAGTGGGAATTTTGAATCTGCCTTGGCCGTGCTGGAAGATTCTATTGGCCTTTCATCTGTTTCAGCATTGTGTTCCTGACTGCGAATTCTGACTGATATGAGCGCAAATCCGGCAGATAGTCATACTGGATTGAAATGACCCTCGGTGGATTTCTCGGCTTGGGGAAGCGCCTGCAATCAATTGACGAGACAATCAGCTTCAGATGGCGATGTGGTCAATCTTGTACAATCGAATCCTCCGATGACCGATAGACGATACAATCCTTGCAATCCAGGGAAATTTTCAATTGACTTGTCGATTGCCCGGCTGGCGGTCAGATCTTGACCAACAAGTTCATATTGGTCCATTAACTTAATTTTGACGAAAGATGATCACCGAGACCTTATCTGCCGATTGGTATGTCAATTCGGATGTTTACCAAAAAGAGCGGGAGCGAATCTTTGCTCCTGCTTGGTGGCTGATCGCTCCTTTGCGGCAGCTCACAAATCCCGGCGACTATGTCAGCGACAGAATCTGCGGCTGGCCGGTATTTGCCATCCGGTCTGCAGATGGGCAGTTGCGTGCCTTTATCAACATATGCCGTCATCGCGGAGCAAGTGTATTGCCTGAAGGTGCGGGAACAGCCGAATCGATTCGCTGTCCCTATCATGGTTGGCTGTACGACGATCGCGGTCAATTGCTGAAGGCACCGAAATTCGGTGCGGATCCGAAAACTGACTGCAACACGCTATCGTTGCGGGAGATTGGACTGCATCTCTGGAACGATCTCGTTTTTGTCAAGATCAAGCCCGAACTTGGAGTGGATTTCACGGAATGGATCGGTGAGGTCGATTCATTATGCCAATCGTTCGCGAGTCCTTCTGATCTGGACTACCACGGTGAATTTACTGTTCGCGGTGATCTCAACTGGAAGACGTATTGCGATAACACTGTCGAGGGTTATCACCTGAATCTGGTTCACCCCAGACTCGGTCGAGCACTTGCACAAGGAGGAGTGGAACTATTTTCCGTTAACGAAGGTCGTTCAGTTGCTTTTGACGTCACACATGGAAGCGATGGTGGCGGTGAGTTTCTTCGCGGGCGCAAAGGGATGTGGATCTATCACTTCCCCGGATTGCAATTGGTTCTGGGACAGAATATTTTCAAGGCCGAACGGGTCGAATCCACGAGTCCGACAACGGTCGTCTCAAGAAATTGGGCCTGGTATTCGGGACTGAGCGCGGCCGAAAAAGACGATTCGTTCCAGTGGGCGAAACAGATTGTCGAGGAAGACTTCAGCATTTGCAGTCAGGTGACCCGGAATATGCAGTCGGGGGCATATCTACCCGGGCCGTTGTCCGGTGCGATGGAAGTCCATGTCGCGCGATTTCAACAGATAGTCCGAGAAGCCCTGACTGACTGATCGTAGCGATATGAGCTGCCGGGTGACCGCGAAAGCCGTTGAAACCTGACAGGACCGAATCAACAGACTTGACGGATTGCTTGTGTGATTTATTCGTCGAGAGACGAGCGAGTAAAATAGTTCATTTGAAGCAGACGGTTTCTCACAGGTGTCGCGGAGTCAAATCACTTCCGAAAGCTTGAAAAATAGGCAATAATGCCGCAACAATTGCCGTTGCTGGATTGCGTGGGCTAACGGCCTCCCGTAATGTCCAATATCGTACCAGTGCTATAGGATGCTTTTTCGGAAAGCAGCCAGATGATACCCGCGGCGACTTCTTCCGCGCTGCCCACCCGGGACAGCGGGATCATGTGCCTTATCTGTTCAAATCTCTTTGAACCTCCGACACTGTCATGCATGTCGGTATCGATGAATCCAGGTCGTACGGCATTGACTCTGATGCCCTCACCGGCAACCTCCTTCGCGAGACCGATTGTAAAAGTGTCAATCGCAGCTTTTGAGGCCGCATAGTCGACATAGTCATTGGCGGCTCCCAATCTCGCGGCTCCGGATGAGATGTTGATGATCGACCCGCCATTCCCACCGCGGTTCGTGGACATTCTTCGGACGGCTTCACGGGAACATAGGAAGGTACCGACAACGTTCACATCGAAAATACGCCTGATTCTTACTGAGTCGAGATGTTCGACGCGGCTCAATGGGGCGAGAATCCCAGCATTGTTGACAAGTGCTGCGATCTGACCGACTGTGTCATCCAATTTCCTGAACATGTCGACCACCTGCGTTTCCTGCGAGACATCACACTGGAGTGCGTGCGCCCTTCCGCCTGAATTCTCGATTTGGCTGACGACCCGCCTTGCTGCGTCCTCCCGTTCTGCGTAATTGATGACGACGGTGTAGTTGTGTTGAGCCGCCGCAATTGCAGTGGCTGCTCCGATGCCCCTGCTGCCGCCGGTGATCAGGATGACTTGATCAATCTCTTTGCTAGTCAAATCGGCTGAATTCCCGCATGTCAGAGCGTAGTTCTCGGGAACCTTCGCTTGTCGCCGATTTCGTCAAGTTCTTTGTGAGACCGGATGTAATCGTCTGTAGCATTTCGGAATGGTTGGAAGTCCCATGAACTTGTTCGGCTTTTGCTTTCGATCTCCTGAATGAGCAGTCGAGACTGTTGATTGGCAATGACCTGTTCGCGAATCTCGTTCAAGTTCCACCTGCTCCGGATTTGTTGTGTGAACGAATCGACGGTGACTCGATAGTCATCTTTCTCGGACAGATTATCGAGTTCATGTGGATCGTCTTCCAGGTTGAACAGCATCGGAGGTTCTGACTCACTGAATATGAACTTGAAGTTTCCTTCGCGGATCATGACCATCGGTTCAATCGCACACTCGGCAGCGTATTGGGAAATCACGCAGTCGTCACCTCTTGCTCCGCTTTCAGTCATCAGCGGGTAAAGACTGGTACCGTCGATTGAATCCACACCCTCACCCCCGCTATCCTTGCCTTCGGTTGCGATATCGATCAACGTTGGCACAAGATCAATTAATGAACAGGCACTGTCAATTTCATTCCGGATGATCCCGGGACCCGCGGCAATCAATGGTACTCTTGCCGCGTGCTCATAAAAGTGCATTTTGTACCAAAGTCCTCTTTCACCCAACATGTCGCCATGGTCCGCAGTCACCAAGATGACTGTGTTTTCAATGAGCCCGGTGACTTTCAGTGCGTCAAGAAATTGCCCTATCTGGTCATCGATATACGAAACGTTGGCATAGTATGCGTGTCGGGCATTTCGCATGGACTGTTCGTCTGCAGCATGCACGTCAGCCTGGATGCCGCGAAGGATTCGTGTGCTGTGAGGGTCCGCGCTGACTTCCGATGGAGAAAGAGCTGGCAAGTCAATCTGATCGTGCTCATACAGGTCCCAGTACTTGCTTCGTGCGACATATGGATCATGCGGATGTGTGAACGAGACAACCATGGCAAACGGTTGCTGTTCAGGTTCGCGGGCATAGTCAAACAACTTTCTCATTGCATGAAAACCCACCTCGTCGTCGTATTCAAGCTGATAGGTAATCTCGGCCGTTCCAGCCTCATGTACACTGCTCATGTTGTGGTACCAGACATCGATTCTCTCATCCGGCTTGAGCCAATTCGGAGTCCAGGAATAGTCTGCCGGATAGATATCGGTGGTCAGGCGCTGCGAAAAACCATGCAACTGATCCGGACCTACGAAATGCATCTTCCCGGACAGGCAGGAATGATAGCCAAGCCGTCGAAGATAATGGCAAAACGTCGGCACCGATGACGAGAACTCTGCAGCATTGTCGTACGCTTGGATCCCGAACGGCAACTTCCCGGACATAAATGAGAATCGGGCCGGTGCACACAGAGGCGAAGGTGTGTATGCGGCGTTGAAGATACATCCGGATTCAGCGAGGCGGTCCATGTTCGGCGTTTTGACCAGTTCATGGCCATACGCGCCGGTAAAGTGCGGAGCTAGCTGATCCGCCATCAATATCAGGATATTTTGAGCTTTTCGCGCAGGTGCCATCAGATCAGTTTCACCATCGACGTTCGAAGGTCCTCGACCATAAACCGAAAATGGCCAATTGTGCAGGTGGTACCCGCGGTAGCGAAGCGCCACCAATTTGTATTGCGTACGACTGGAGGACGATTATGTCTCATTGTGTCAACACCTTGGACCACATTTGCCATTTCGGTGATTTCGGTAATAAATCGCTGACCGTATTATAGGCTGACGCGAAGCCTCTCGACGCGCACGAAGTAATCCACCGCCTGCGGGTGTGAACCGGCAGACCTTGTCGGTCATCGCACCGTGATCGACACGCAGATTCTCGGATCCATGTCGGCTCATTGTCCACAATGCATGCGGGACAGGTATTTTTCCGACTGCATTTCGTGCAGTCGACTGGCGGTACGTTCGTATTCGTGTACCAGTCGTGTTCCCGTGTAAAGCTGATCGATCGACTCCGAAGCGGAAATGATCAGGTGAACGCCTCGGTCATAGAACTCATCGACAAGCTCTATAAATCGACGTGCCTGATTTTCGAACTCCCAGGTCAGGAGGGGGATTCCTGTCACCATGACGGTGCGGTAGAGATTGGCAATCTCGATGTAATCCGCCTTCGAGCGCGGACCATCGCAAATTTCGGAAAATTCAAACCAGATCACATGGTCGGCGTGTCCGAATGTTCGTATCTGCCGCCCCAGAACTTCCAGCTTGCCCTGTGCTCTGGGCGATCCTCCACTCACCCGTCTGTAGTCGGCATCAAGCGCCGCGTCGGTCTCGGCTCCCAAGGTGCTGTAGTACAGAGTCTGTCCACTGAGCGCGTCAAGTCTATGGTCGATTCCATCCTCAATCCTGATCACATTCATTTTTTCGTTGATCAACTTAATGGCAGGAACGAACCGATCCCGTTGAATGCCGCCCGGGTACAGGTCATCGGGTCGGGTATTTGATGTTGTGACGATGATTACACCATTGTCGATCAGGGATCTGAGCAACCCCGAGAGAATGACGGCGTCGCCGATGTCCAGCACAAAGAATTCGTCCAGACAGAGCAGACGATGTTTGGCGGAAAAATCCTTGGCGATTTTCTCCAACGGGTTGCGCATGTCTCGCATATGTTTGAGAGAACCGTGAATTCCCTGCATGAATCGGTGGAAATGCACGCGCTTCTTTGAGGAGAGTGGTACTGTTTCGTAAAAGAGATCCATCAGAAAAGTCTTGCCCCGACCAACACCGCCCCAGATATAGATTCCTCGAGGCTGCATCGATTTTTTCCCGACCAACTTCCGGATGAGACTGCTACCGAATGTTCCCTTTTTTGCCGCGAGCTGGTCGGACAGCTGCTGGAACTGCGCAAGTACATTCATTTGCGCAGGATCAACAGACGATTCCATGCGTTGCATCTCGCTGCGATATCTTTGCAACAAATCCTGATCGGACATCAGCGAACTACCTTGGAATCAAAAGTGAATACAGAAATTTCACGCATGATGGTACGCAATTTCAATCGATCATCGAATCAATCTCAGAGCACCCTGCGCTCTGGCGGGCATTGAGCTGTTGCGAGGAACGGATCGCACAGCAGTGACAGTCCTGAAAATTGGATTGCGCTGGAATTCTCCACAGGCATCAATCAGACCTTGACGGAGAATCTACTGGGAAGTCAACCAGTCGTCGTCTTCCAGCACAACGATGATGGAAGGACCCTGATGCCTGAGGGCTTCGTCCAGAGCACAAACGAAAGAGTCGCGGCTGTGCACTGTCTTTCCCGGGCAGCCGAATGCTTCGGCCAGCTTGATGAAGTCGGGCGCTTTGGGATTGACGCCGATTTCGGGTATGCCCCGTTTCACCATGCCGTCTCGAATCATGGCGTAGCTGTGGTTGTGCCAGATAATGATCGGAATGCAAAGTGATTCTTCTACCGCAGTGGCGACCTCATTGACCGTAAACATAAAACCACCGTCACCGACCAGCGCTACAACAGGTTGATTGGGGACCGCGAGTTTCGCACCGATAGCACCGGGAACTGCGCAACCCAGAGTTCCAAATCCTGCCGGGTAAAACCAGCTACGCGGCTGCTCTACTTTCATTGCGGCCGTTCCGGTGTAGACGATTTGGGCAATGTCTCCCATGATGACCGAGTCGTCAGGCAGCACTGATCGCATTGCGCTGAGCAGTTTGACGTGCTGTTGCTCCACTTCGGTGTATTCGCGGTGCTGCTCGGCGCGCACTTGTTCAAGCTCTGCGAGAATGTCCCGACTACTGCCAGTGAAACTGTTTTCTTGCAAGTCGGCAATCAACATCTGACAGGCTGCCTTGGAATCACCGTGAACCGCGACAGATGCAGGGAAGGCGTCATTGAATCGAGAAGAGTCAATGTCAATCCGTATGACTTTTCCGTTTACGGGCAAGTCGTAAATGAAGCTGTCAGCTTCGGCCAGTTCGGTACCGATCGCCAGCACCACGTCTGCCGTTCCCAGGTAGCGCTGTACGGCAGGGCTGATTATTCCACCACCCAGACTCAGCTGATTGGAATCTGGAACGATGCCCTTGCCGGCGTTGGATGCAATGACTCCTGCACCCAGCAGACTGGACAGGGAAGTGACTTCTTCCGAAGCATGCTGAGCACCGCCTCCAACCACAATGATCGGACGAACCGCAGTCGTCAGCAACGCGGCCGCCGACTGAACTGCCTGTGCGGTCGGTACCGGTCTGTCTGAACGCACACAGACCTGCCAATCGTCTTCGACTGGCATTTCCATCACGTCGATTGGGATCGCAATATGTACAGGGCGCGGTCTTTCAGAGTCAAAAACCGTGAAAGCCCTGGCGATCAGGTCCGGTAACTCATCGGGGTTATGCACCATCGCGCTGAATGCCGTCAAAGGACGGGTAATGGCGCACAGATCCGTCGTTTCGTGCAGTCGTCCCCAACCCTTGCCCAGCGATGGGCTGTCATTCGCGCTGGAAATGACAAGCATCGGGATTGAGTCCGCGAAAGCCTGGCCGATTCCGGTGGCTGCATTGGTGACACCCGGACCGGTGATCAGAGTGCATACTCCGGGCCTTCCGGTCACCCGCGCATACCCGTCTGCCATAAAACTTGCGCCTTGTTCATTGCGTGGAGTTACCGAACGAATACCACTGCCTTGAATACCGCGGTACAACTCCAGTGTGTGTTCACCTGGGATTCCGAACACCACCGAGATGCCGTAGCGGGCAAGCAATCGCATCAATTCCTGTCCACAGGTCCTGGCCATTGTCATGTGTGCCTCCGTTTCCGAGTCAAGCGGAGTTCTTACGTATTTGCTGAGAAACCATACCGAACGCTGTCGAGCAAGTCGCTTTGTTCAATTACAACATATATTCCTAAAGCGTTCCAAAATCAATCGCTTAAGTAACCAAAAAGGCAAGCACCTGTGTGAATCCCGAGAATCTTCTGCCGAATGAGTGCTCTTTCAGGTACTGCAAACTCATGAATCATTGTGGTTGCAATCGTGTTCAAGGTGTCAGGTTGTCCGTCATCTTCCTTCGCGAACTTGATAGAGAGTATGAACGTGCCGCGCACCTTGTATTGTCCTATTGATGGGAGTCGCGCATGTCGAACTTGAGGCCGGCCCTGACAGCAGTCAATCGCCAAGTGGCGCTCAAGCGCGGAAATGCACTGCTGGATATTGTTCGCTGTCTAACAGTTGCCCGTCTTCAAGATGAGGATTGACAATGATCTGATTGACTTCCTTATCCGAATGGTAAGTCATACCGTCTCCGGTGTAGCGCACCGCATAGCCCCTGCGCATGCCGGTTGAGGTGTTCGCTTTGGCGCCGTGAACCGTCATTCCATCAAACAAGATCACGTCACCCGGTTCCATTTCCCAGCTGATGACGTTGTAGTTGGCTCGTTCCGCCTCAAAATCCGGCAACGGCTCGAATTGAGTTTCAGTAGCTTTGTAAAAGTCATCTTGACTGCCGTCCTTCTTCACAGTGAACGGTTGATACCACTTCTCCCACAAGTGTGAACCGGCAATGAACTCAAGCGGTCCGGCATTGAAACCGATCCGGTCGAGTGCCAGCCAGACGGTGATGGCACGACCGTTTCGAACCGGCCAGTAGGGCAGGTCGTTGTGCCACGGCGTCGCCGGATCGCCAGCGGATTTGGCAAACACCTGATCGTAGAGCAGATTCACCTTCGACGAGTCCATAAACGCAGCGGCAATTGCCGGCGCCACAGAATCAAGACAGTAGTCTCGGCAGGTATCTGCTGTCTCCCATACCCTTTGGCGATGAAAGTAATTGTCCGCCCGACTGAGAGATTGGTCTGCACAAACGCGAAGATCAGAAATCCACGGTTCCCCGATCACCGATTTCAACAGGACAGCACCATCCCTATGGTAGGCACTGTACGTATCGGGCGGCGGCGAGAACTGACCACTACTCAAACCATTTCCACCCATTTTTTCTACCACATTAACAATTGATGACTTGACCCGCGAACATTGCACACATCGCACGAAGTACAGCAATGCCGTTGCTTTCAGCGAATCGGTTTAGCTATCGATTGAAAGGTAAGGAAGTATACTGCACTGTGCACAACAGATTGGTGTGGTTTGATCGCTGGAGTCCATACACAATGAGTCACCCGTATAACCTAGGCGAATATTTCGAATCGATCAATATAACCGGCAAGGAACTGGATACATGGTTGAATCGCGGCATGATTTGGCTGTACGGATTTGATCTGGAAATGTCCTTTCGGTGCTTCAGGCGAGCCGCTGAAATCGACCCGAACGACGCCATGGCGTACTGGGGAATGGCGTACACCTCGGGCATCTACTACAACAAGCCCTGGGATCGAATGCAAAAGGATGAACTGGCTGACAAATTGCAGCTAACCTATCAATACTCCAGACAAGCGAAACAAAAGTCCGCCCGTGCATCGGATTGGCAGAGGATGATCATTGATGCCTTGCAGGTACGCTATCAATCACCCACACCAGTTGAGTTCGCACACTACGAGCGTTGGAACGATGACTATGCGAACGCGATGCGTCTGGTTTTCGATGCCCATCCGGAACATGACGATGTAACAGCACTATTCGCTGAAGCGCTGATGACGCGCACACCTTGGGCACTTTGGGACTTGAGATCTGGTGACCCGTCACAAGGGGCATCGACGTTGGAAGCGATCGAAGTCCTGGAAAAAGGCATGGAGCGAATCGCCAAGACCAAAAAGGTGCCACATCCCGGGATACTGCACATGTACATTCATGTGATGGAAATGTCTCCATTTCCCCACAAGGCGCTAAGGGCCAGCGATCATTTGCGAGAGCTTGTTCCGGACGTAGGTCATTTGTGTCATATGCCTTCTCATATTGACGTACGGTGTGGTCACTACTACGAGGCTGTCGTAGCAAACGACAGGGCATCAGCGGCCGATCGGAACTACGTCAGAAATGAAGGTTTGATGAACAATGCGGCACTGTCGCGAATTCATAACCTGCATCTGAAAGTCTATGCAGCGATGTTTCTCGGACAATATTCCGAATCCCTGAGTGCCGCGGAAGAAATGATCGAATCTGCTCCAGAGGAGTTGCTGAGAATTGAGAATCCGGCCATGGCCGACTGGGTCGAAGGGTATATCGCAGTCAAGGCACATGTCTACATTCGTTTTGGACGCTGGCGCGACATCATCGATCACCCACTTCCCGAGGACTCGGAACTTTATTCAATGACAACTGCGACATGGCGATACGCCAAAGGCATTGCTCATGCCGTACGCGGAGAGGTTCAACATGCACGTGCCGAACAAAGAAAGTTCCAGGACGCGGTCAAGCGTGTCCCTGAGACTCGCTACCTGTTCAACAACACATGTCTGGAAGTACTGAAAATTGCTGATCAGATGTTGAATGGTGAATTGCAATATCGACAGGGGAATTACGACGAGGCCTTCAAGTGCTTGCGCAGAGCCGTCTATCTGGACGATAACCTGAAGTACGATGAACCGTGGGGATGGATGCAACCCGCCCGTCATGCGCTCGGCGCCCTATTGCTTGAACAGGGCTATATCGAAGAGGCGCGACAGGTCTATATGGACGATCTGGGTCTTTCTGATACATTGGTCGGCACCTCACAGCACATCGACAATCCATGGAGCCTGCATGGATTGGTCGAATGTCTTGAGCGGTTGGGCGAGGACCAGCAGGCTCGAATGTTGAGCGCCAGGTTGGACCTGGCCAGGGCAAGAGCGGATGTACCGATCAGCGCATCATGCGCCTGCCGGCTTAGCCATCACCCTTGTGATGGGTAGCGCAACCCTAGAAAACCTGAGGCAAGACCCAATCTGAACCGATGATCGCTCAGGCAGCCTGTTTGTAGGGTTGCTTGAAATACGGCCGGTCACCGACGATTGTCACACGATTCATGATTCGGTGTGTTGCGCCATAATCATGCGATGCATAATGCTGAGTACAACGATTATCCCAGAATGCAACATCACCCACCCGCCAGGTATGACGAACCTGAAAATCCGGCAGTTGGGAATGGTGATGAAGAATCTTCAGCAGCCCCGCGCTTTCCGGCTCCGTCAGTTCATTGATCCGCGATGTGTAGTACTCGTTGACATACAGCGCTGTCCGGCCGGTTTCGGGATGGGTCCGCAGTGCCGGGTGAGTCATGAGCGGGAACGCTTCTTTCAATTCTTGCAATCGCTGCTCTCCATTCGGCTGCATCCTCAAAGAGGTTCCCCAACCTCTTTCGATTGAATGCTGAGCAGTCAGCGACTCGAGCATGATTCTGATCGGTGCAGACAGAGTGTCATAGGCGGCATACATGCTGGCGAATAGGGTATCGCCACCTGAATCCGGGATTTTCCTGGCGATCAGGATGGAGCCCATGGAAGGAGCTTCCTGATAGGTTACGTCGGTATGCCAGTAGTGTTCCGCATCATGCGAGCGGCCTTTTGACTCGATGATGGTCAATCGAGGATCGTCATCCTTGCGATCAAACACCGGGTGGGGCTCATCCAGTTCACCGAAATAGGAGGCAAACCGCAAATGCTCAGAGTCCGAAACCGACTGATTCCTGAAAAAAATCACGCTGAATTCGAGCAGCGCGCTCCTGATTTCTGAGATAACCTGCTTTGACAGCGGCTGACTCAGGTCGACACCGTCAACGAAAGCACCCAAGTGAGGTGATCGACGCTCAGTACTGATATGTTTGTAATCCATAGTCATTACCTCAGTTAAGTTGGCCTGGCTTTTAATTTTAACCGAAGTTCGCGTCGGTTGATTCGCGTCGGTGTGGTACAATTTTCATGAGATTTGCCCTGTCTGTGTCTTGGTTTTGTTTCACCCATTGGGTGAAACGTGTAAAGTTATGAAACCTATTATACCGGCAGGGCTTTTCTTGTTTTTGACCTTGTCTAACGAGATTTCAGGGGACTTCCAAATTAATTGAATGTGCAAGAAAAATGCCACATTAATTAGCCTGCCACAACATTGAGACTTTAACCTCCAAAATCAAATGGCGCAAATAGTCGAAAAATTCGCACATTCGTTAAAGAAATTAAAGATCAAGCAGAATCAAGGAAAACCCGCTCCAAATAAGCCTTGCCTTCTTCTTGCGGTATTTGATCAATTTGAAACGACTGAAAAAATCGAAAACAAGTTTCGATATGAGCCACGTTTACTGGCGCGCTTCGACCGATATTATCAGGTTTGTGGTCAACGTGGAGAGCGACGATCTGTTTCCCATCCTTACATCCGCTTAATTAAAGACGGCTTTTGGCACGTTTATGACAAAAGTGGAAATTCTCTCGAACAACTAGACAATTCAGATATTGATAAGCTTGCTGACAAAGGTTCTAAAATCACTGAATTTGTTGGTTACGCGTCGTTCGACAGTGATTACTTCGAGTGCCTTAAAAACCGGAATATACGAAATCAACTTCGCTGTGTTTTGATCAAAAAATGGTTGCCGGAACTTGAGGGGGAAATTGGCAATGTTATTCGTGAAGTGCAAGGTGCACCAGATGAAATAACTTCAATTACCCAAAGTCCGAATAATCGAATTGAAAATGGCATTGATGATGTTGTGGGTTCAGAAATTGGGAGGCTTTCGGAGAGGGAACGCAATGTTTTGACTCTGCGATACGGCTTGCAGGGCAATGCTGTACATACACTCCAAGAATTAGGCGACTTGCAAGGTTGCTCGCGTGAGCGTATACGACAAATTCAGTCAAAATCAATCCGTAATCTGCGCAAATCACAATGTAAACACATTTTCAGAGAATATCTTATGTCTCAGTGCCCGCAAATTTGGCATTGTTTAAGTGATGGCAAAGCATTCATTTTGGCTAGTGGCCTCAAGGAGAACCAAAATAGATTGTCCAATGAATTACTGTTTGCCATTGAGGTAACCTTCGGAAGCTTAAAAAAATACTTGTCTGAAGTTGGAAATCATATTCGAGGTGGCTGGAGTTTCTATGAAGTTTCGCACACTTCAATATCCAAAATTTTGCAGCCGGTTGTTGATCATTTGAATGCAAATTCCGGAATTTATGAAACTACAGTATTAGGCAGTCATTTCGGTATTAACGTAGATATTATTGAGTTTGCGCCAGCAGTTTCAAAACAAATCAACATTTACGACAATTTTATTTTTACAGGCTATTTCAGTCCTCGCAAGCGTAGGACAATTTATCTTCACAAAATTCTATCTGAATCTCCCGTTCCGTTTATTGATCTTTGGATATTAAGGAAACGTTACCTAGATATGTGCTCAGATGATCACTGTACTTATCGCGATCTCCAAATTTGTTTGGAAACTAACAAGAACCTATTCCTTAGAATTTATGATAACTATTGGACTGCCTTGCCGCTAAATCTGCACGACATTTCTACTGCAAACATCGGTACAGCAGACTATAAACACACTTGGGATGAGCTTGAGCAGAGGGATGGAACTGGACAGTTAAGTGGATTAGCAAAATTTTTGTGGGAACATATATTTGAGTATGGACCGCAATCGCTTAAAGAACTCCAAGAAGCTTGTGCTAAGAAAGATGCGCTTTGGAACAAGAACAGCGTTATACCCACTATGTTTGCTTCTGGTCAATTTGTTCGGGTGTTACCTGGAATCTTCGGAATAATCGAACATGTTCGTAGCTATAGGAATTCCGAAAAGATGTTGGATGTAATGAAAAACGACGACCGCATCAATCAATACGTGATGGCGCGAAGAGCGGGTGAGCCTTCTGATTGGTACGTTGGCTGGGGATTTCATTTGGAGTACGAACTGGTTCTGTGGTCAAGAAAACACGCCTCTCAAGCTACATATTGTATAGGCTTTTATTTGATGTGCGTCAGCACGCCAAATAAAATCATTGAACTGA